>JABBBF010000230.1 GCA_018607545.1 SAR92 clade bacterium
CCTCAGGCGGTGTGGGTAATCTTCAGCATCTGGTTGATGGGATTGTTGAAGGTAAAGCTGATGCGGTTTTAGCGGCGAGTATTTTTCACTTTGGTGAGCATACAGTGCCCGAGGCTAAGCAATATATGGCGGAGCGCGGGATCACAGTCCGGCTGTAATTGCTGTCGTATTCGGTGCCTCCCCTGTCATGATGGCACCTCTTTTCATCATGCTGGCGTAGGCCAGCATCTGTTATCTTCGCTAGAGTTTGGGTTCACGCGGCAATAGGTACCGGCCTACGCCGGTATGACGTTCCTTTGTCGGTATGACGAGGGATCTCCAACTATGCTGCATCCAGATCAAGCTTATTGACCCTTTCCAATCGAACAACCTTTTTAGCCTGCCATAAATCATAGCTATGTTGCATCGCTAGCCAGCTCTCCGGACTGCGCCCAAGACTTTTAGAGAGACGCAAAGCCATCTCTGGGCTAATACCACTCTGCTGTTTAAGAATCCGGTTAAGCGTAGATGCCGCCACATCCAGCTGATTGGCCAGAAAGCGACAGCTCAGGTCGAAAGGCTCCATATAGGTGGCGCGAATAAACTCACCGGGGTGGGGGGGGTTGTGCATAGTCATTAGTGATAATCCTCATAGTTAACGATATAGACATTCCCGTCGATAAATTTAAATGTCACCCGCCAGTTACCGTTGACGCTAATAGACCAAAACTCCGATCTAATGCCTTTTAAGGGATGTAAGCGATAACCTGGAATATCAATATCATTAATTGTTTGCGCTGTATCCAGGGCAGCAAGTTGCATTCGTAACCTGTTGGCATGGTTGTTTTGAATGCCTCTAGTGCTTCCCGATACGTAAAATCTTTCCAACCCTTTATGTTTGAAAGATTTAATCATAAGATAAGTGTAGCGCGTTGCGCAACAAAGTCAACAAAGGTTGTTTTAATAAATTGTTTTAGCGGTTTCACTGAATTGCTCAAGCCCCAAATTATAAACAGAGCTGAAGGGTATCCAAATTATGGAATTATTCGGCTGAAGTGAGTCGCAAAAGAAGGGAAAGGACAATTAAAACGAGCTCGTAAAAAATGAGTTCGTAAAAAAAGGACCCTTAAAAAGAGCCCTTTAAATATGCTTCTAAAAACTGAAGACTTTTAGAGCTGGGTAAAAGCCAGCCCCGCATGATCTTCAAGGCGTTTAATCAGGGCATTACCCATGGCTGTTGAAGGAGTTAGGAAACCGCCGGCACAATCTTCCTTTTTAATATCCATGGCCAGGCAGAGTCCCGCCTGGGCAAGCATCTTGGCGGTTGAGCCATAGCCTGGATCGCGGTCACCGGTGACTTTAACCATTAGATGGTTGCCATTGTTATCAGCACCGTACAGGCGCAGATCAAAGAACCCCTTTAGCTGTGCTTCAGGGCTTGGGCCCTCGCCCGGTGATGGAAGTACAAATTTCTCCAACAGTGCGCGCAGCGGGCTAAAAAACAAACCCACACCCAGTGCGCCAAATCCCAGTGTCGACATAATGGCACCCATGCGTCCTTTAAATCCACGTCCGGTCAGCATGCCCTCGCTGTAGGTAAAGTCTTTACCGTAGGCCATGCCCGAAAGGACATTGGAGTGCAGAACGATTCTCGAGTTGATAGCTTCCATAATAAAAGGGGCAACCCATGAGTTAAATTCCTTATCAAACATCGGTCCTTTAACGCTGTGGGCTTTCTGTTGATACTGGTGATTTTCACCGCAGAGTAAATAGGGGTTGCCCATTTGACGGCGAACTTTTGGATCGGCTTTGGCCGCTTTAATCGCTTCGATCATGCTTGCTACAGTACCTCCGGAGGCGCCGCCTTTGATGGCTTTAACCCGAAGTTTGGTGTGCGGCAGGGGATGGTCAAATTGCTTGTTGGCCTGTTGCTGCAGGCAGAACATACCCATATCTGAGGGGATAGAGTCAAAACCGCAGCTGTTAACAATACGCGCGCCACTCTGTTGCGCGGCCTGTTGGTACTTGTCCTGCATCTGCTTGATCCACTGGGCTTCACCGGTCAGGTCGGTGTAGTCAGTGCCGCTTTCAGCGCAGGCTTTTACCAGTAACTCACCATAGAGTGCGTAGGGTCCAACGGTAGAGACAATAACTCTAGTCTGGGCGCACATGGCCTGAAGCGAAGCTTCATCGTGGGAGTCGGCAATTATCATCTGCAGTTGTTTGGCGCTGTCGCCATAGGAGTCACGCAGTGCGGTCAATTTCGTTTCGGAGCGTGCGGCAATAGCCCAGGAGATATCACTGTCGCTGCCTAAATGTTCAATCAGGTAGGTGGTTAAAATTTGCCCGACAAAACTGGTGGCACCAAAAATAATCAGGTCGTACTGTTTGTTGGATGCTTCATCGATTGACATAGTTATTCTTCTTTTTGTTAGAGTTGTCGTTTATTTAACCCGCGGAGCGGATATTCCCCAATGTTACCTGTGCTTTATTCTTTTCGGCGCTGCCCCTATGCAATGCGCGCGCGGATGGCTCTGTTATATTCGAGTATAAACCTTGAACTCCGTGAAGTCCTGCTCAAGGATAAACCGTCCTCAATGCTCGATATTTCCGCCAAGGGAACTGTGCCGGTATTGCTGCTGCCCGATTCTCAAGTACTGGACCAGAGTCGCGATATTATGCACTGGGCGCTGGCTATTGAGGATCCACAGCAGTGGTTGAACGAAGAGATACTTGAATCTATCAACCAGCTAATCGATTACAACGATAATCAGTTTAAAACCCATCTCGATCACTATAAATACTGGGAGCGCTATCCGGCAGAGTCGCAAGAATTCTATCGCGCTCAGGGCGAAATATTTTTAGAACTGCTGGAAGAGCGTTTAAGTCGCCAGCGCTATCTGCTGGCAGACAGAATTACCATGGCGGATATAGCGCTGTTCCCGTTTGTTCGTCAGTTCGCCTTTGTCGACAAGCACTGGTTCGATCAGTCACCCTATCCAAAGCTACAAATCTGGTTGCAGGGGCTTCTCGATTCACCACTTTTTTTGGCGGCGATGAAAAAGCTGCCGCCATGGCAGGAAGGTGATTCCCCGGTAGCTCTCAGTCAATAGATGTAAATACGTACTACCAGTCCCATAACATACAGTGATTGCTGTTAGTCCCAATCTATAATGACCTTCACCTCGGCGGTGTCCGGTGCCTCAGAAGCGGGCTGGCCGAGCTTAAAGCGCAGTCCCAGCTCGGGAATATTGGCGCCACCAAAGGGAAGGTGGGGATTCAGGTAGCGATTGGGACGAGCGTCTGAAAATTCGCTAACTGGCGGATAGGCTGTGGTCTCTTCCTGAATTATGCTGTTGTTTTGAATACCGTAGACAGAGGTGCCATTGGCAAATGGCTCTAGCGCAAAGGGTGCATCACCGGAATGTCGGTTGCGCAGAACGCGGTCATAGAGACGATATTCGGTGATGTCATTGCGGATTCGCAGATCAAACAGCGTGGAGACACCTTTATATTTAAGTCTATCGGCGCCGGGCAGTAGTTCGTTAATCAATGTATAGCCATACATCAACTGGCGACCATTCCAGTTTAAGGACTCAACCGGCGGCAGGCCATTGACCAGAGACTGACTACAGCGCTGGCGATCTTCCGCGCTGACATCACTGGCATAAAATGCGGCGCGGCGCTGGTGGCACATGACATCGACAAAGCTCTGATGCAACCAGGGCTGAGCCTCTTGATCAAATTTGTAGAAGGTCCAGCCCTCTTTATTTTGCAGATACTGTTCAGGTACGCCGGGCAGATTAAATTCCTGGGGATTGGCGTCAACTAAAAGAAGAAAGCCATTACCCGGGCCAAACTGCGCCGGCTCATTTTGGCTCCAGAGATATTCACCGTTGTAGTACCAGGCGAGAACCCCGGGGCGGTAATTGGCATTAAAGGCTTTCATCTCACCGGACTGGTCTTTATAGAATGAGAAGCCCGGCTTGGCCAAACTGGCATCGTAGTTTTTAACTTTTTTGAAGCTTGCGTAGGGATCGCGATATTCAAGTAGATAATAATGGGGCACGGCGATACGGTGCTGGCCGCCACTGATGGTGAAGCCCTGGCTGCTCCAGCCCTGAATGCTGCCGCTTTCAAAATCTTCCAGATAATTGATCGCTGGCAAGGCGATATTATCGATTAGTGCGGCATCTTCGACGGCGGCGCCATCGGCGAAGTAATGGAAGCGAATGGAAACCTGTTTGCCGCGATAGGTTTCGAGATTAAATTTTCCCTCAATCCACTGGGCCGTTTCGCAGGCATCAACGACGCTCTTCCCGACGCGATCTTCAGCCAGGGTTTTATCTATTTGGGGGTCGCAGCCACTGGATATTTCCACTTTGCCATCGCCATCCATATCTCCAGATCGACCGCTAAATCCTGGAAGTGAGCCTTCACCTTCATGACCTTTTTTGGAGGGCATGCTGCTGCTAGTATCCGCTGCACTGTCTTTGTCAGTAGGTAATAGACGCTGGTATTCGCCGCCATCGGTTGCGGCTTCTATATAGAGATAATCCCAATCTGATTCGATTTTGAACCAGGTATCAAAGGAGAGTATCAGCGGCTGTTCTGGCGCTACTTTGGTCAGGTCAAAGCTGCGGGTTAAAAAGTTATTGAGGTCATTGCCCTGTCCGGTATAGGCGGCGTATTTACCCTGCGCCTCACCCAGAGGCCCCAGATTTAGCTCGCGTATTTTTGGTGGCAGGATCACCATTGTTGAATCGCAAACCCCGGGGCTGTTGATATCGCCGGTTTTATTCGACCAGTTATTCATGGTTTTCAGGTACATAGAGCGGCGCTTGTCGCCACCAAAGCCTGGTGGTCTGACAATGCAGGGTTTCATCCAGCCCAATACCATTCGCGACCAGCTGCTCATCTCCTGAGGTTCTGGCGATGCGGTTGATGACATGACTTCCCAAGAGGCGGTGGAGTTATTGGTGGCGCGAGCGTAGATATCCGGCAGTCCCAGCGAATGGCCAAACTCGTGGATAAAGGTTGCCACTTCAGTATATTCAGACTGCATATTGTAATCGTAGAGCCACAGGTTCTTTTCAATCTCCAGGCCGCCCCGTCCGTTCACAACGCCCTCGAGGGTTGGTCCTTTACCTAGATCGCGGTTGATTGAGCCGCGATGGGGCCAGATACGGTCAGCACAGTCTCGTTCTGCTTTTGGCAGGCGGTCGAAAATTGAGCTGTCGGCATTGCTGGTAAATTTTTCCCCGAGTTTGTACAGCCCCTGACAGGAGGATTGGC
>JABBBF010000046.1 GCA_018607545.1 SAR92 clade bacterium
TAAGAATATTTATTACACTCAAGACTAAGGGATTAAGTTTTTAACCTAATCCAGCTATAAAAAACAGCTGCACTTTCTAAAGTGCAGCTGTTTTTTTGTCCTTCTATTTACCGCTTCTACTATCCGTCTTATGGCTTTTAACTTAAGAAGCCATGGCAATGTCTTTGTCGAGCGCTTTATAAAACATTTCCTCGAGCCGATCACCTTCAGTCAGCAAATACTCAAATGAGGATAGCGAGGCTTTTGAGCCTTCCCCCATAGAGATGATAATTTGTTTATAGGGTACCGTAGTCACATCGCCGCAAGCGTATATTCCCGCGGCTGAAGTCTGGCATTTTTCATCAATAATAATTTCACCAAACCTGGTTTTCTCTACCAGATCGTTTAGGAAGCCACTGTTGGGGATTAAGCCAATCTGTACAAAGATACCGTCGAGTTTAAGGCTGTGCTCGGTGTCACTAGCGCGATCTATATATTCGATGGCCGACACTTTTCCATCAGTTGCGGTAATCTCTTTGGTCGCAACATTTTTGTGAATAGTAATATTGTCTTTCGCCAGCGCCTTATCGACGAGAATTTTATCCGCTTTGAGTTCGGGCATAAATTCAAACACCGTGACCGACTTAACCATATTGGCCAGATCCAGTGCCGCTTCTATACCAGAGTTTCCTCCACCGATAACGGCAACGTCCTTACCTTTGAAAAAGGGCCCATCGCAATGGGGGCAGTAGGCCACACCATTGCCGACATTCTCTTTTTCACCGGGAATACCCAGTTCTCGCCAGTTGGCACCGGTAGCAATAATCACCGTTTTACTAAATATCTGTTCTCCCGAAGATAGGGTGATGATTTTGATCTCACCCTGCTCAACATGGCTGACTTTTAGATACTCTTTAAGAGTAATTTCATACTCATCCATATGGTTCTGCAGCGCGCTGGAAAGTTTTGGCCCCGTGGTTTTGGGCACCGAAATTAAATTTTCGATATCCATTGTATCTTTTAACTGCCCGCCAACCCGATCCGCAATCAGAGTCACCTTAAGTCCCTTTCGCGCACTGTAAATCGCCGCACTCGCGCCCGCTGGGCCACCGCCAATAATGGTCACATCCTGAAGGGGCAGTGTTTCCTGTGGGAACTGGTCATCATTAGCACTGACCGCAGAGCCGTTGCGCTGGATTAATTTATCAATTAGTTGTGCGGTATCCACTTTGCCATTGGCGAAAAGTTCACCGTTTAGATAGACACTGGGAACCCCTTGAATATCGCGCTGTTCAATAATTTCCTGGTAATGTCCGCCATCGATCATTTCACTGCTGATACTCGGGTTTAAAAGGGCGAACTGATTAAGCGACTGAACAACATCCGGACAGTTGTGGCAGCTGAGACTGATAAATACCTCAAAGTTCAGTTCTTCCTGAATCCCTGAAATGATTTTCTTAACGCTGTCGTCAAGTTTTAGCGCTGTGCCTGAGGCGTGTAAAATAGCCAGTATCAGTGAATTAAATTCATGGCCACTGGGAATACCGGAAAAACGAATGCCGCTGTCCACGCCATCAGCGAGCAACAGAAAGCTGATGGGACTTCGCAGAACAGCTGACATATCCCGCTCTTCCAGCTGGATATGATCACTCTGTTTGGAGATATCCTCAAGGAACTTCACCAGCTCTGCACGTTTGCTGTGCTCGCCTGCCTGCAGTACAAAAGTGACCTGTTTCTGCATGGATGCGGTGTAGCCTTTTACAGCGTTTAAAATTTCATTGGTTAACATATCTATACTCCTGTGCACCAAATTTTGCCGGCTCAAAAGTTGGGCTTTGAGAAATTCTCAGAGCCCAACTCATTGTTACAAGCTTATTGTTACAAACTTTCTATTACAGACTTTCTATTACAAGCTTAGATTTTGCCCACTAGATCCAGAGAAGGAGCCAGTGTCGCTTCGCCTTCTTTCCACGCCGCTGGACAGACTTCGCCTGGATGGCTGGCAACGTACTGTGCAGCCTTAACCTTGCGCATCAGATCTTCTGCGTCGCGACCAATGCCTTCAGCAGTGATTTCCATTGCCTGAATAACACCCTCTGGATCAACAATAAAAGTACCGCGATCTGCCAGACCCTGACCTTCACGCATCACTTCGAAGTTGCGGGTAATTTCTCCGGTTGGATCACCAATCATCGTGTACTGGATTTTGCCGATGGTCTCAGACGAATCGTGCCACGCTTTGTGCGTAAAGTGTGTGTCAGTTGATACTGAGTAAATCTCTACGCCACGGGATTGGAACTCTGCATAATGATCTGCAACATCGCCTAACTCAGTGGGGCAAACGAAGGTAAAATCTGCAGGGTAAAAGAAGAACACCGACCATTTGCCGCTGAGATCTTTGTCTGAAACTTCAATAAATTCACCCGCTTTAAAAGCAGTCGCATTGAAGGGTTTAATTTGAGTGTTGATAAGTGCCATAAGGGGCTCCGTTTTTTTGGGTTGTTTTTATGGATAGCTATTTAAATCTCGGGAACCAATATAAGTGCGGCCTATCAATTGATAAAGTGGATTGTTTCTATTGTTATGTTCTATTTATTAGATTAATGTGTAAGCCTTAACTGCAGTCGATTCTGGTGGCCCTCCATGATTTCCACAAAACAGCTCTTCTACGCACTGGCCGTTGAACGCACACTGCATTTTAAAAGAGCCGCTGAAAACTGCAGTATCAGTCAGTCCGCGCTGAGTACCGCGCTTGGGGAGTTGGAAAAGCAGCTCGGCTTGCAGATATTTGAACGGGATAATAAAAAAGTTCTGGTCACACCCGTGGGGCGAGAGATTCTTGATCGAGCGCAGAGCATTATGTTGCAGGTAGGTGAATTACAGCAGCTCGCCAACAACCAGCAGGCACCCCTGAGTTTTCCTATTACCGTAGGTGTTATTCCGACTATTGCGCCCTATTTGTTGCCCAAGTTATTTCCGGCTCTTGATAAGCTGGCGCCTGAAGCCCAGTTAACGATTGTTGAAGAGCAGTCCCATGTATTGGTTGATAGGGTCAAACGCGGAGAGATTGATACCGCGATACTGGCAATGCCATTTCCCTGCGATGGGTTGTTAAGTATGGAATTCTGGCGCGAGGATTTTTATTGGGTCGCTTTAAAAGGTGAGAAACACACCAATCAGGCGGAAATAACCAGCAACGAATTACTCGACAGCAAGTTGATGTTGCTCAGCGAAGGCCACTGTCTGAAAGATCATATTCTCGATGCCTGCAGTCTGCCTGAACAGACCGCCAATCATGGTTTTGGTGCCACGAGCTTGAATACTCTGGTGCAAATGGTTTTGGGTAAGTTGGGCACAACACTGATTCCTGAAATGGCGCTGGAACAGTTAACTCGCCAGAGTGATTCACTGACGGCGGTGCACCTCAATGAGCCGGGGCCACACCGTAAAATAGCGTTTATTATTCGTCCCAATTACACCAGGATGGCCTGTATTGAGGCACTGATGAAGATATGCCGGCAGGCTCTGTAGTAGGGGCTATAGAAGGCAATAGTGTAGCGAGAAAAGAGATAGCGGGTAAAGAAATAGCCTGTAAAGAAAAGGCCCTATTAACATCAGTTAATAGGGCCTATCCGTGTTACAAGAAAAACATACAATCACATTTTAAAAAATAACCATTTCATGCTTTAAGTGAGTCTATTAATCTCAGCTCTTGGGAGGAAACTGAGATCTCTAGATCCACCTATGCCATCAATTAAAACGGCAATGAGTAAGATGCAACAAAAGTAGGCTCAGCTTCTACATCACCAGCAACCCCAAAAGGAACGCTGTAAGTGAAGGACATAGAATCGCTGTAAGAGTAAGTTACGTCGAAGTTCTCCTGGCCGTCTTTGTGAGCGCCGTACATCAGAGAGAAATCAGCAATATCGTAACCAACAGCTGTGTAAGTGTAATCTGTATCAACATCGTCATAAATAGTTAAGCTTACTGGACCGTAACCTATTGAGTAGATGTACTCGGCCAGTTCGCCGGGCTTGTTGTTCTCGCTTTCGCCAGTAGGGTATACATAAGTTGCATAGCCGATGTCGTAAGAGAACTCACCAACTGATCCGCCGTAACCAACGAAGAAATCGTATTCGGTGCCAGCTGCTACGTCACCTGATGAAAGCCATAGACCGCCGTAGAAACCACCTTCGCTGTAGACTAAGTCTGCAGCCAGTGCTGGAGTACCTGAACCCAGATCGTATCCACGCCATAGGTAAGTTGAAGAGATAGAAGCAGAAGCGGCAACTTCAGCAACAGCTACAGGTGCTACACCCATGGCCATAGTTGAAAGAGCTGCAGTCGCTAACATGGTTTTTTTGAATGTGTTCATATGCGTTATTAACCTCAAAGTTAAATTGAATAATATAAATAAGGCATGCCCCCAAAAACTCGGCAAGCAAATTAATACCACCACTCTTTAGTAGGACTGTGAGTGATGGATCAATAATAAAGAATGTCTGGGAATTTAATATGCGCGTAAGAGGCGACAGGGCTACGTAGAATGACGTATATGTATTCTATATATAGATTATTCTGCTATTTACACCTGGCTTAAATAGCGCAGTGAGACGGCGGCGGCAGTGGTTCGGTTTTCAACATTTAATTTACGGAAAATCTGCTCCAGATGTTTATTTGCCGTGCGCGGACTAAAGTCCAGAATAAGCGCTATCTCATGATTGGTTTTGCCTTTGGCAATCCAGGTTAAAACTTCGGCTTCACGCGTGGTCAACTTAAATTTTTCTTTCAATAAATCCTCTTCTTCAGGTTTGTTGGCTGGCTCAATCAACAGTAGCTTTTCATTTTTATCTTTTGATTCCAACGCGGTAACTAACAGCGGTTCGGATAAGTCATCAATCAGCAGAGGTTCTTGAGCGCCATGTGCCAGCCAGGGCGCCAGCAGTTCTGGTATTGCTGTGGTTATCCAGTCATGACTTGCGCCAAGGCTTTCCATCAGACTGTGAGTGTTAGGTGTTGACCACAGAATATTGCCCTGCAAATCGACAGAGAGAGAGTGTTGTCCGAGGGTGTCCAGCGCGTGACGAGCACCGGTGGCAATACGTGAGTTAGTGAGATGGGCGCGCATTCTCGCGATCAAA
>JABBBF010000066.1 GCA_018607545.1 SAR92 clade bacterium
GGGTGTTAAGCGCGGTGTCTACTCCAATGAAGCCGGGCAGGGCAGTGGCCCACATCCGGCTGCGGCTGCGGAAGTTTCCCATCCGGCTAAGCAGGGTCTGGTACAAGCATTCTCTGTTTATGTGGATACCTTGCTGATCTGTTCAGCGACCGCCTTTATGATTTTATTAACCGGTCTCTACAATGTTGAGAGCGGCGACGGTGGTTATCTCTATCAGGGGCTGGCCGGCGTTGAAGCCGGGCCAGGCTATGTGCAGGCCGCTTTCGATACCATTCTGCCCGGATTTGGCAGCAGCATCCTGGCGATTGCGCTGCTGTTTTTTGCCTTTACGACCATTGTTGCCTACTACTACATCGCTGAAACCAATGTTATGTATATCAACCGCAAAGTGCATCGCCCATGGCTAGCCAATCTGCTTAAACTGTTGGTAGTGACCTCGGTGATTTACGGCGGTGTTAAAAGTGCTGATATAGCCTGGGCGCTCGGTGATGTTGGCGTCGGCATTATGGCCTGGTTAAATATCGTAGCGATTATTATCTTGCAGCGTCCCGCTTTGCTAGCCCTAAAAGATTATGAAACGCAGATTAATTCTGGTGTGGATCCGGTATTTGATCCTCGGGAACTGGGGATAGAGAAGGCTGATTTTTGGGTGGATAAAATAGCTCTTAAAAAATAGCTCTTAAGAAATAGCCCCTAACAAAAGCCCTTAAGCTATTTAAATAGTGCTTCCAGCGTGAAGCACTATTCTTCGAATACTTTCTAGACGCTCTCTAAGAGGTCCAGCCGCCCAACTCTTTCCAGCGGTTAACAATCTTGCAGTAAAGCTCAGCGGTTTTAACCGTATCGTAGAGCGCACTGTGGGCATTGCGATTATCAAAATCCATCCCCGCCGCCTGACAGGCCTTAGCCAGTACCGTCTGGCCATAAGCCAACCCAGCTAGAGAAGAGGTATCAAAGCAGGAGAACGGGTGGAACGGATTGCGTTTAATCTGATTGCGATTCACCGCGGCATTCACAAAGCCAAGATCAAAGTGGGCATTGTGGGCAACCATCACCGCACGGGTGCAGCCAGTGGCGCTGATCTCTTGACGGATAGGGCGGAAAATATCTCGTAACGCCTCACCTTCTTCCTCGGGCATACGCTCCGGGTCATAGAGATCTATTCCAGTAAACTCCAGCGCTGCCTGATCGACATTGGCGCCGGGAAAGGGATCGATATTTTTACTGTAGGTATCTTTAATCTGCAGATTGCCCTGAAAATCCATCTCCAGAATAACTGCGGCGATTTCTAACAGGGCATCTTTGCGCGAATCAAAGCCACCGGTTTCAACATCCACGACCACAGGCAGGAAACCGCGAAAACGCTCGGCGATCTTTGAGCGATTGAGAAGTTCTTCAGGCATTTCCATTAGAGGTTCAGTTTCCAGTTAAGCGTGGTACCGGCCCCTAGGGGAACCAGCTGGGTATCCTCAAAGGGAATAGCCGCTGGCAGTTCCCAAGGATCGCGGGAAAGGGTAATGCTGTCGATATTTCTTGGCAGCCCATAAAAGTCTGCACCATTAAAGCTGGCAAAGGCTTCCAGTTTATCCAGAGCACCGGCCTCTTCAAACGCCTGAGCATAGAGTTCAATCGCTGCATGGTGGCTAAAGCAACCGGCACAGCCACAGGCCGACTCTTTTTTACCCTGTGCATGGGGGGCCGAATCGGTGCCGAGAAAGAATTTTTTACTGCCGCTGGTCGCCACCTCAATCAGCGCATGCTGATGAATATCGCGTTTTAAAATCGGCAGGCAGAACAGGTGCGGACGAATGCCGCCAACCAGCATATGGTTGCGGTTAAACAGCAGGTGCTGCGGGGTAATAGTCGCGGCAATATTATCACCGGCGCTGGCGACAAACTCCGCGGCCTGCTGGGTGGTGATATGTTCAAGAATAATTTTCAAGCGCGGAAACTGTTCCGCCAGGCTGCGCAGATGGCGATCAATAAACACCGCCTCGCGATCAAAGATATCAATATCTGCAGTAGTCACCTCACCGTGGAGCTGCAATACCATGCCCACTTCCTGCATGGTTTCCAGAACCTCAGTGATATTGTTGAGATCGGTTACCCCAGAGTCAGAATTGGTGGTTGCGCCGGCGGGATAGTATTTACAGCCATGGATAAAACCACATTCCTTCGCCGCACGAATTTCGTCAACTGAGGTGTTGTCGGTTAAATAGAGAACCATCAGCGGTTCCCAATTTGAGCCCTCGGGCCGCTGCGCCAGGATGCGCTCGCGGTAGGCTGCAACCTGTTCAACAGTGGTCGCCGGTGGCAGCAGGTTTGGCATAATAATACCGCGCCCAAACCCCCGCGCTGCCGCAGGCACAGTAGAGGCCAGGGTCTGCTTATCGCGAAGATGCAGATGCCAGTCGTCAGGTCGGGTAAGCGTGATTTGATCCATTATATTTTGTCCGCGAAGTACGTGCGAGAGTGCAGAGCGAATGCTACCGGAAACGGTGGTCTCATACGAGGATTTATGGGAAAGTGACTAAAAGAAAAGCCTTATCGGCGGATTTAGATGAAAATCACCATTCTTACCAATCGCGACCTCGCCAGCCATATCGCCCTGACTCGACTGGTAAAACAGCTCGCCGGCCACAGGCTGGCAATTTTTCTTTCCGAAAAAGTTGGTGGTGACCAACAGCTTCCCCAGTCCCTGATTGAACTGGCAGCCTTTGAAAAAAGCCTGCTCGAGGATGGCCGGCCAAGTTTTGACCAGCTTGCGGCAGCTGCCGGGTGCACTATCCAGGGATTTGGCGAAATAGATAATCAGATCAACAGCCCGGCGGGGGTTGCACGGATCCAGGCCACTGAACCGCAGTTGATTATTTCCCTGCGCTTTGGATTGATTATCCGCGATGCGGTGATTGCCATTCCCCGTCATGGAGTCATTAATCTACACTCTGGTCTATTGCCCGATTATCGCGGTGTGATGGCAACCTTTAGGGCCATGCTTAATGGCGATAGCGAAATCGCCTCGACACTGCACTTTATTCAGGATAGCGGTGTGGATACCGGCGATATTATCTCTATTGAGGCAGTCCCCCTGATGACTGATAAATCCTATCTGTTTAATGTGCTGAATCTCTATAACCGCGGCTGCAATCAGATTGTTCGGGCGGTGGCCGCTATAAGTGCCGGACAGCCATTAAATGCTCAGCCACAGCAGGGAGTAGGAGACTATTTTAGCTTTCCGATAGAGACCGAACTGGAGCAGTTTTTTGCCCTCGGCCAGCGGCTTTTTGAAAGCACTGATGCGGGTCTTGATAATACTCCTTACAATACTCTCTACAACTAATACTAAAACCCCCGCTGTTAGGGTAAAATTCGCGCCTCGTTTTCTCCAGTTAAGGATTTTGCAACGTGTCAGACGTTAAAAAAGTAGTTTTAGCCTATTCAGGTGGTTTGGATACTTCAGTTATTGTTAAGTGGCTGCAAGAGGAATATAACTGCGAAGTAGTGACTTTTACCGCCGATATTGGCCAGGGCGAAGAAGTTGAACCGGCTCGCGCCAAAGCCGAAGCGCTGGGCGTAAAAGAGATCTATATTGATGATCTGCGTGAAGAGTATGCTCGCGATTTTGTCTTCCCAATGTTCCGCGCCAACACCATCTACGAAGGTGAATATCTGCTCGGCACCTCAATTGCCCGCCCATTGATTGCCAAGCGTCTTATCGAGATCGCCAATGAAACCGGTGCTGATACTATCTCCCACGGTGCGACGGGTAAGGGCAACGATCAGGTGCGTTTTGAGCTGGGTGCCTATGCACTAAAGCCGGGTATCAAGGTTATCGCCCCATGGCGTGAGTGGGATCTAAACTCCCGCGACAAGTTAATGGAATACTGCGAAACCCACAGTATTCCAGTAGAGATGAAGCGCGGCAAAAAGTCGCCGTTCTCTATGGATGCCAACCTGCTGCATATCTCCTATGAGGGCGGCAACTTGGAAGATCCCTGGTCAGAAGCTGAAGATGATATGTGGCGCTGGACTGTTTCCCCAGAGGAAGCGCCAGACGAAGCGACCTATATGAATATTAGCTATGAGAAGGGCGATATTGTTGCTATCGACGGTGTGTCTATGTCAGCAGCGACAGTGATTGAGCACTTAAACAAAGTTGCCGGCGCCAATGGTGTGGGTCGATTGGATATTGTTGAGAACCGCTATGTGGGCATGAAGTCACGCGGTTGTTACGAGACACCGGCGGGCACGGTGATGATGAAAGCGCACCGCGCAATTGAATCATTAACCCTGGATCGCGAAGTGGCCCATATGAAAGATGAGCTTATGCCCAAATATGCCAAGCTGATCTACAACGGTTACTGGTGGGCGCCAGAGCGTTTGATGCTGCAAGCCGCAATTGACCAGACTCAGGATGTGGTGAATGGTGAAGTGCGCATTAAACTCTACAAAGGCGGCGTTAGTGTTGTCGGACGACAGTCAGCCACTGACAGTCTGTTCGATGCCAATATCGCCACCTTTGACGATGATGGCGGCGCCTATAACCAGGCCGATGCCGAAGGCTTTATTAAGTTGAATGCTCTGCGTTTAAGAATTGCTGCCAACCGCGATCGCGATCTTTTATAAGCTAGTTTTTAAACTTATTTCGCCAGCATTAAAAAAGCCGCTTTTAAAAGCGGCTTTTTTATGGCGGTTTGAAAACCTTAGCTACGCATATGCACATCCATCTGCGGGAAGGGAATTTCGATTCCCGACTCTCGCAAACGGTTGTAAATTGCTGTTAGATATTGCGATTTAACCAGCCCCGGACGTTTTACCCACTCGCCCTTGGCCCATACTGCCAGGGTGCACTCCACGCCTGAAGAGCCCAGTTCAGTGACCAGCACATTGGGCATAATATCCTCGCGGTGCAGGGTAATTGGCACATCGTCAGCCGCTTTTAATCCAGCCTCGCGAACTGCCTCCAGATCGCTGCCGTAGGCGACGCTAAAGTGGATTGAGAAGCGACGAATATCATCATTAAGCGTCCAGTTATTCACCTGGTTGCTAACAAAGTCCGCGTTGGGTACCAGAATATCCGCATTGTCCAGAGTGCGAA
>JABBBF010000156.1 GCA_018607545.1 SAR92 clade bacterium
ACAGCGGTTACAGCGCATGGTTAAAGCGCGACCTGTTACTGGCCTATCGCCGTCGTGGTGAAGCCGCCAGCCCGCTAATATTTTTTGTGATGGTCTCGACCCTGATACCGCTGGTGTTAACCCCTGAATCGACACGACTGGCAGAAGTTGCCGCCGGGATGATCTGGGTAATGGCACTGCTGGCAACCCTGCTATCAGTGGATGGTTTATTTGCCAGCGATTACCAGGATGGCTCATTGGAGCAGCTGTTAATTTCACCGCAGTTACTGCCGATGCCGCTATTGGGTAAAATTACCGCCCACTGGCTGACCACCGGGTTACCGCTGACGCTGGCTTCCCCGCTGTTGGGACTGATGCTGTCACTGCCGGCCACGGGATATCTGCCAATGCTCTGCAGCCTTGCCCTTGGCACCGCCTGTTTTAGCCTGACTGGTGCAGTGGGAGCAGCTTTGACTGTATCGCTGCGCAAGGGTGGACTGCTGTTGTCACTGCTGGTAATGCCAATGTATATGCCAGTGATTATTTTTGGCACAGCGACCATCACCTATGCCATTGATGGGCTTAACTGGCTGCCACCACTGGCCATACTGGGGGCGCTATTTGCCGCCTCTGTCGCACTTTGCCCACTGGCTGCGGCCGGTGCGCTGCGCATTACTAGCGCCAATTAGAGAAAGGAAAAGATATGAGTTGGCAATGGTTTCACCGTCTTGGATCACCGCGCTGGTTTTATCAGACCAGCACGCGCTGGTTGCCCCTGCTCGCCCTGATTGCGGCAGCAGTACTGATCAGTGGACTGGTATGGGGTCTGGCAATTGCCCCTGCGGACGCCAAACAGGGCAACAGCTTTCGGATTATCTATATCCATGTGCCAGCCTCATTTTTAGCCCTTGCCGGCTACTACATCATGGCCATCGCCGGAGCCGTAGGCCTGATCTGGAAAATGAAACTCTCGTATATGGTGATGAAATCCGCCGCGCCAATTGGTGCCGCGTTGACATTTATTGCACTGATAACAGGCGCTATCTGGGGCAAGCCCACCTGGGGCACCTACTGGGTTTGGGATGCACGCATCACCTCAATGTTAATACTGCTGTTTCTGTATCTCGGCGTAATGGCCCTGCAGTACGCCTACCACAGCATTGATGCCGCCAGTAAAGCCGGTGCCATACTGGCCCTGGTGGGCACGGTCAATATTCCGATTATTTATAAATCGGTGGACTGGTGGTACACCTTGCATCAGCCCGCCACCATCAAATTTACCTCCGCACCCAGTATGCATATAGATATGTTTCTGCCGCTCCTGGTAATGATTGTCGGCTTCTATCTTTTTTATGCCGTGGCGCTGATATTACACACCCGCAGCGAGATACTGCGCCGCGAGCGCAAAACTGCCTGGGTGCGTGAGTTGATAGAGCCCGAGGTGCGGTCATGACTATGTACTTTGCGAGTTTTCAAGACCTACTGATCATGGACGGCCACGGTATCTATGTCTGGTCGGCAGTGATTATTTCACTGCTGGTTCTCGGCTGGCTGATAGTGGCACCCATACTCAGTCGCCGCGCACTGCTTAAAGAGATTGCCAGAGATATTCTCCGCGAGCGCGCCCGCCAGTCCACATCGACAAATACTCAGAGAGAAAACTAATGCACCCACTGCGCAAACAGCGCCTCCAGCTGGTTATATTAATTGTTGTCGCCACCACTATTGTTGTCGGATTAGTGCTGTATATGCTGCGCGAAAACGGCAACTTCTTCTATACCCCCGAGCAGATTGTTTCCGGTGAAGCGCCACAGAATGTTTATCTGCGAGCCGGAGGCATGGTCGTTGACGGCAGTCTAAAACGTGCTGATGATTCACTCTGGGTGCAGTTTCAAATTACCGATGGCATAGACAACTTGACTGTCGAATACACCGGCATACTGCCCGATCTATTTACCGAAGGTGAAGCGGCGATAGCCTCAGGAAAAGTTGATGACAATTTAGTTTTGCAGGCTACCCAGATACTCGCCAAACATGACGAAAACTACACACCACCAGAAGTCGCTGATGCGATGAATGAAGCCTATCAGCGCAAGCAAGAAGCCCTTAGCGAGCAGTCTAATAAAGAATCACTTGATGGCAAAGAGCTTACTGGTCAGAGTAAATATTATATGGATAGCACAGAATGACAGCAGAGCTGGGTCACGCAGCGCTTATAGTCGCACTCTGTCTGGCCGTGGTGCAGGCAGTTGTGCCCATGGTTGGATCATTTGCCGGATACCGCTCCTGGATGCGCCTGGGCCATTCGCTGGCGCTCGGCCAGTTTGTGATTTTAGCCCTGTCATTTGCCTGTCTGGCCACCGCCTTTCTGCAAGATGACTTCTCCCTGCAGTATGTCGCCAACAACTCCAACACATTGCTGCCAGATCACTTTAAATTTAGTGCAGTCTGGGGTGCTCACGAGGGATCACTGCTGCTCTGGGCATTAATACTCGCTGGCTGGTCCGCTGCCGTGGCAATCTACAGCCGCCATCTGCCATTGGTTTTATCGGCGCGGGTACTGTCGATTCTCGGCGCTATCGCCGTGGGTTTTGCACTGTTCTTACTGCTGACCTCCAATCCTTTTGCCCGCATCCTGCCGGTCTCTCCAGTTGAAGGTGGTGACTTAAACCCACTGTTGCAGGATATTGGCTTGATCGTCCATCCGCCGATGCTCTATATGGGCTACGTCGGCTTTTCTGTCCCCTTTGCCTTCGCAGTTGCCGCTTTAATTGGCGGTCAATTCGACAGTGCCTGGGCGCGCTGGTCGCGACCCTGGATCAACACCGCATGGGTATTTCTCACTATCGGCATCACCCTTGGCAGCTGGTGGGCCTACTACGAATTGGGCTGGGGCGGCTGGTGGTTTTGGGATCCGGTTGAAAATGCCTCCTTTATGCCATGGCTTGTCGGCACTGCCTTGGTCCACAGTATCTCCGCCACGGAAAAGCGCGGCGTATTCCGCAGCTGGACATTGTTGCTGGCAATACTAGCCTTCTCCCTAAGCCTGCTCGGAACCTTTCTGGTGCGCTCCGGTGTGTTGACCTCCGTGCATGCTTTCGCCAGTGACCCCGAGCGCGGTGTGTTTATCCTCGCCTTTTTAGGTCTGGTGGTCGGCGGTTCGCTGTTATTATTTGCCCTGCGTGGCCCGGATATGCAGAGTTATAGCCAGAGTCAGTCAGGGCATTCAGAGACCGCAAGTTTTAGCGGCTGGTCGCGAGAAATTCATCTGCTGTTCAACAATATACTGCTGGTCACAGCCACGGCGATGATCCTGGTCGGCACTCTCTACCCACTGATTGCCGATGTCCTGAATATGGGCAAAATCTCCGTAGGCCCGCCGTACTTTAACTTCTTCTTTGTGCCGCTGACTCTCGGTTTAATGATTGCCATGGGTTTTGCCGTATTTACCCGCTGGAAAAAAACCGATGCCAAGCTTCTTTGTCAGAAGGGCGTACTGCCAGTGATAGTCAGCCTGACTGCAGGCTTGATACTGCCACTCTTCTTATCGATGTTTTTTGCTCAGGAAATCTCCTCGGCAAACTACTCAATTGCCGCCGTGATCACAATTGGTGTCAGCTTCTGGGTTGTAACCATGAGCCTTGAAGATCTCTGGGACAAACTCAGCAATGGCGGCTTTAAAATCCGCAATATTCAAAAACTCTCCGCCAGCTACTGGGGCATGCTCTGTGCGCACATAGGGATTGCCGTCTGTGCTCTAGGTGTTGGTCTTAGCACTGTCTACGATGTGCAGAAAGACCTGCGTATGGTGCCCGGAGACAGTCAGGAAGTTGCCGGTTATGAATTTCACTTCGATCGCCTCGACAATATTCAGGGGCCAAACTACACCGCCAGCCGTGGACAGATATCCGCCTTTAAAAACGGCAAACTAATCTCTGTACTCTATCCGGAAAAACGCAATTACAGTGCCCGCAATCAGGTAATGACCGAAGCGGATATAGATGGCAGCCTGAGCCGCGATCTCTATGTCTCCCTCGGCGAGCCATTAAAAGGCGATGCCTGGGCGATCCGCCTGCATGTAAAACCCTTTGTGCGCTGTATCTGGCTTGGCGGCCTTATGATTAGCCTCGGTGGGTTGCTGGCGGTAATGGATAAGCGCTATCGCCGTCGGCGTCAAAACAACGCAGCAGCCAGCAAACAAAGAGCGGTGGCCTGATGAGCAGTCGTCCTATAAATAGATTAACCCTGTTTGTGCCGTTGCTGATCTGTATAGCACTGGGCGCATTTCTTTTTTCCAGTCTTGGCAAAGATCCCCAGGAGCTGCCATCAGCCCTTGTAGGCCAGCCGTTTCCGGAATTTTCCCTGGAAGAACTCAACGATCCTCAGCGCCAGCTCAGCAAAGCAGACTTTCGTGGTGACAGTGAAAATGGTCAGGTGGTATTGGTCAATATCTGGGCCACCTGGTGTTTTGCCTGTCGCATCGAACACCCCTATTTGAATATGCTCACCGAGCAGGGCGTGGCGATTATCGGTCTCAACTACAAAGACAATCGCCTACTGGCAAAGGAATGGTTAGTTGATCGGGGTGACCCCTACCTATTTAATATTTTTGATCCCCGGGGAACACTGGGGATCGACCTCGGTGTCTATGGCGCACCGGAAACCTATCTGGTAGATACCAATGGCATTATCCGCCATCGCCGTGTCGGTGTTGTCGACGAGCGTATCTGGAATAAAGAATTCCGCGACCTCTACAAGCAACTAGTGGACGAAGCCAATGATCAATAAGTTTGGCTTCTTGTTTTTATTATTGATCTCCTGCGACCTGATTGCCGGTGTCGATGTGGTGGATTTTTCTGATGAATCCCTGCGCCCACGCTACCAGCAATTAATTCAAGAACTGCGCTGCCCAAAATGCCAGAACCAAAACCTCGCTGACTCCAACTCGCCAATCTCTATAGATCTGCGCAGACAGGTGCAACTTCTATTGGAAGAGGGCAAAAGCAACGCTGAGATTAAAACCTACCTCAGCGATCGCTACTCGGACTTTATTCTCTATCGACCCCAGGTAAAACAAAATACCTGGGCGCTGTGGCTCGCGCCGATCGTTTTACTGT
>JABBBF010000211.1 GCA_018607545.1 SAR92 clade bacterium
GCAATCCTGTGGCGCTAGCATAGAAGGCTTAGACCTATCCCAGCCACTGGATGACGCAACCATAAAAGGGATTCGCGCAACTGGCGGCTATCAGGGTTATGAGCGAGTATTGCATCGCACGGTTGTTGGCTGAACCCGTTCTGAATTGAGCGACTGTCAGTTGAAATAACCTTGCCTTATAGGTTGATATGTAGATTGTAATGTAAGCTTGGTAAAACACTTAAATTAACTTTCAAAAGCTAATCAACAGGTAACCAACGTCAACTAAAAGCATTGAGCGCCGTTGAAGTTGCAGTTAGCCATAGCACTAATGATTAAAAGTTCCAAAGATCATAAGCACCAAGATCAACCAAAAAATAATAATAAATCAACAGTGGGGAAATAAAGCAATGGGCAATACTGAGCTATCGCGCCGACGGTTTCTAAAAAAATCCTCACAGCTTTCACTGGCGACCGCCGCTGCAGTCAACTCTATGGGTATGCTCGGGCTGCTCGGAGCCAGCCAAAGTCTCGCCGATTCCACTGATCACAAAGCCCTAGTGTTTATTATGCTGACCGGCGGCAATGATTCCTACAATATGCTGGTGCCCACTGGCGACAATCAATTGCGCCGCAACTATGAAAACCATCGCGGCGTAGTCGCCCTGCCAGAAGCCGACCTGCACAGCCTGCAACTTGCCAGTCCGGCCGCGGTTTATACTGGTAACGATAGCCCCCCTTCCAGCTCAACTGAATTTGCCATGCATCCAGCCTGCCCCGCTATGGCCGAACTATTTAACAGTGGTGAGCTGGCAGTAATTTGTAATACCGGAAATCTCATTGAGCCTACCAGCAAAGTACAGTTCGACAACGGCGGTGTTGCGCTGCCACCGCAGCTGTTCTCTCACTCTGACCAACAGCGCCAGTTGCAGAGTGAACCTAGCAATCCGTTCCGCTATGGTTGGGGCGGCCGCATGGCCGAGCTACTCAGCGATTACAATTTAGATAACAATGTATCACCATTAATTGCCGTGGGCGGACTCAACTCCTTTCAAGTAACCCAAGACGGTCTTATCAATAGCTACAGCCTTGGCAACAGTGGTGCACCCTCCCTCTATGGATACTACGGCGCGAGTCAGCAGATACTGGAAGCCTCGATGCAGTCAATTGATGCACAGGCCCATCTTATGGCACAAAAATATCGCAGCACCTTTGACTCTGCCATTAAAGCGCAAAGCATTGTTCAAGGTGCTTTTGCTCAAGCCGAGTCACTGGGTGTCGACTACGATGGCATCTTTGCAGCAGCCGGCGCCGTCGCGACAAACAATTCCACTAAACGGCTTATCACCGTTGCCAAAATGATCGCCGGACGCTCGCTGACCAACAATCAGCGACCGGTGTACTTTGTTGAAATATCCGGTTTTGACAATCACCAAAACTTGCTCAGCGACCATCATGATTTAATGACCGAACTCAATGCCGCACTCAAGGGTTTTCGCGATGTACTCGTGGCACAGGGTGATTTTGATCAGGTACTCACCCTAGTCGGCTCTGAGTTTGCCCGCACCTTTACCCCCAATGGCGAAGATTCAGAAGCCGGCACCGATCATGGCTGGGGAGGCCATAGCATGGTGATGGGCGGCATGATCAATGGCGGTCAACTATTTGGCACCCACCCAGATTTGGCCTTAGATCAGGGACTCGATACTGGACGCGGACGCTGGATACCCACCACCACAAATTCCCAGTGCTCAGCGGTTGTGGCTCACTGGATGGGCATTCCACAAAACCAGATAAACCAGCTGTTTCCCTCCCTAGAAAATTTTGACAGCCCGTTTGATGCCACCTCTAACCTCGACTTTATTACCTAGGACTTTAGCCAGCATGCTTAGATTAAATCAGTGCGGATTATTACTCAGCGGTTTTTTACTGATCAGCTGCGGCGGTGGCGGTGGCAGTGGCGGTTCTTCAGAGCCTATAGCGCAACCGAACCCGCCAACAGAAAAACCCACAGTCTCACTTAGCTCAGTCACAGAGCAAGCTTATGAGAAGAGCAATCAGATCGCCAAATTTAAGCTTGAGCGCAGTAGTTCAACATCTCAATTAAGCGTTAAATACAGCATTAGCGGCGACGCCGATATCACCAAGGGCTCCGCCAGCAGCAATGACTACCAACTCATCTATAGCGACGACAACAGTGCCGTGGGTGCCAACTTTGAGATCGGTGCCAACCAAACCTATCGAATTATTGAAGTGATACCGGTCAATGACAGCCAGCACGAAGTGCCGGAGAGATTGATTTTTACGCTGAGTGCAGATTCTGCCTACAGCATTGCCAGCGACCGAGAGAGCGTCAGCTTAACCATTAGCGACGCCGATAACTCCATTGCCAATGGCAGAGTTTTTATTGGCTCATTTGCACCTCAGGGCGGCGCCACCACTATCGGCAATGGGCAGCTCAGCTTTATTCTCCAGGGCGACAACGACAATGGCCTGCTGAGTTACAATTTCTCCAATCTCGGCAGCCAACAGACCGATCAGCATATCCATCTAGCGCCCTCCGGTACCATGATTAAAGATATTGAGACCCTCGGCAATCTGTCTAACTTTGACTGGGATTTAGCCCCAGGGGGTATTTTTCGCACTGAACAGGAAATGCTCGATACGCTGTTTGATGGCAGTTTTTATGTCAATATCCACAGCGCCAACTACCCCTCTGGAGAGATCTCTGCCCCGCTCTCCTATCAGGCCTCAGTGATCCCGGAGACCCCTACCGAGCTCAGCGCAGAAGAAGTCGGTCAGGATATACTGCGTTTTTTAAATCAAGCAACCTTCGGCGCGACACCGCAGCAGTATCAGCAGCTAAGAGCTCAGATAGATAGCGACGGCGACAACCGACTGGTGGTTTACCAGCAGTGGATTGATCAACAGATCGGCACGCCTCAGACTAGCCTGCTGGCACTGACCGACGCCACCCTCGAAAAATTTGGCAACGATGATATTAGCGTCACTCGTGATCGCGATGAACCGGGTGAGAATATTCGCAGTGATAGCTTCTGGCCCATCGCACTCTATGGCCGCGACCAACTGCGCCAGCGCATGACCTTTGCCCTCAGTGAAATTCTAGTGATCAGCGACCAGGATGCAGGTGTCCGCAGAGCCTACCGAGGCACCGCAGACTACTGGGATATGTTGGCCAGAAATGCCTTTGGCAGCTATAGCGAGACCCTCGAGCAGGTGACTCGACACCCTATAATGGGAACCTATCTAAGCCACCTCAGCAACCAAAAAGCCGATCCGGAGAACGGCTATTATCCCGATGAAAACTATGCCCGCGAAGTGATGCAGCTGTTCACCTTTGGTCTTGTTCAGCGGCGTCAAAATGGATCAATTATCCTCGGTGAGAACAACCTGCCGATACAGACCTATGACAATAGCGTGATCAAAGATATGGCTCGAGTGTTTACCGGCTTATCCTTCAGTCACATAGCCAATAGCAGTGGTGAAAAGGTCGCCAATAATAATTTCTTCCGCGGCAACAATGCCAATGACTATCAATTTCGCTGGATAGAACCGATGAAGTTTTTTGCCGACTATCACGACTATGAGGCCAAGGTACTGTTTTCCGACAATGGCAACAGGCTGACTATTGCCTCTGGGGACCCATCGGATCCCAGTTCCGCAGACAGTGAATTAACCGGTCTAATGAACAATCTGGTGGCCCACAGCAGCACCGCGCCCACCATTGCCCTCAAGCTAATCCAGCGCTTTGTCACCTCCAACCCCAGCCCTGAGTATATAGAGCGAGTAGCCAATGCCTTTGGCACCGAAGGAGATCTCAACGCCACCATCAAAGCCATACTCCTAGATGCCGAAGCGCGCAATCCCGCGGTCGCCAGCTCACTGACCTTCGGCAAAATCAAAGAGCCAATTTTAAAGTTCAGTGCACTGTTGCGACTACTCCAAGCCGGCTCATCCATACCCCTGGGCAGTTCTAACGACGACGCCATCAATGGCTTAAATTACTCTCAAGCCGACCAGTTTGATGATGGCGCAACCCTGCTCCGCGCCGGCACACCGGCACTTGGGCAGCGGGCCTTAGCCGCGCCATCGGTGTTCAATTTCTTTTCCCCCGACTTCTCGCCATCTGGCGCTCTGTCGCGCAATGCATTGGTCTCACCAGAACTTCAGTTAACCACCGAAAGTCAGCTTTTTGATAGCTTTAATAGCCTGTTTTTATTGCTCGACGATCGCTTCTATCGCGACAATGCCTTTGTAAAGTTCAATACAAACTTCAGCCTAGAGCAATTGATAATACGTTTGGACTTCAGCCGTTTAGACAATATTTGGAACAGTACCCAGGGTTCCGACAGTGACAGAGCCACTGCAGTGGTAGATTATTTAGACTTCTACCTCAATGCCGGCCAACTGGCTGCCGCAGGCAATAATGTCACTCGGGCAGCAATGATCAGTAATATCGCCGCGGTAAGCGATGAGTATCGTTACGGCTTGGCGGTCTATGCCGCGGGCAACACCGCTGAGTTTCAATTGCAGAAATAAAAAGCGGGCAAATATCTGTAGATATTGCCCGCCAAAATAAACTTTTCCCACCCTCGACTATCACTCACAGTGGACTCTCGCTCACAATGGATTAATTAAAACTCGGATCCATCTGCCCTTTTAAACAGCCCATAATGTAAGGGTAAGCGTCGATAACAAAATACCCATAGACGCCACTTATCTGCATACCGTTGCATTCGTCGAGATCACCGAGACCCTCAATATACTCATAGTCATCCCTAAAAGTGCCATCATAATCACCGCTGGGTGTCGCATAACCGGCTATGGTCTGACGAGCACCGGCCTTTAACCTATAGCTCGACAGGGCTTTTCGCACAGTGCCATTATCATCAAACCAGCTGCCAAAAATCGGAAAACCATCGGCGGCAAAGCCGACTACTGGAGACTCCACAGCGGTATCCTCAGCAAACATTGCATTCGGCGTGCCGTGATAATGATAGCTGCCATTGGGCTGAACGTGGGCATTGTGACTGTCCACTCTGAAGCCATTAGCCGCAAACAATGGATCAAAGCGCCACGGCTGTGACATAT
>JABBBF010000093.1:0-288 GCA_018607545.1 SAR92 clade bacterium
ACTCGGCGATGGCACCGATGAAAGTCATCAGCGCATTCAAAAAGCCTTTGATGAACTCTGGGGTTACGGTGCGGAGCTGTTTGGCATGAGTGCTTGTGAAACGGCACTGTTAAGCAAGGCTGAGAGTGTTGATCGAACTGCCCTCAGTGCTGACTGGAAAAAGCTGGTGAGTGAGACTCTTGAACAGGCAACCCTAAAAATCCCCAGTGATGATTGGCAAGTAACAGGTGGTCGTGAAGGATTGCACACCGAACATCATGGTCATATTCTCGCAGAGATGCAGTATTT
>JABBBF010000093.1:298-2083 GCA_018607545.1 SAR92 clade bacterium
CCCTCGCCGCTATTGCCGCCAAAGCCACCAAAGAGACCGACTACCACTTGCGCCGCAGTCAAGAATGGGTGCTGCGACTCGGCGATGGCACAGATGAAAGTCATCAGCGCATTGACAAAGCCTTTGGTGAGCTCTGGGGTTACAGTGCAGAGCTGTTTGGTATGAGTGACTGTGAAACGGCACTGTTAAGCAAGGCCATGAGTGTTGATCGAACTGCCTTGAGTGCCGACTGGACCAAGTTGGTGAGTGAGACTCTTGAACAGGCAACCCTAAAAATACCCAGTGACGATTGGCAAATAAGCGGTGGCCGCGAAGGGCTGCACACCGAGCATCATGGTCATATTCTCACAGAGATGCAGTATTTGCAGCGCACCTATCCGGGGTTGGAGTGGTAGATACTGTGACCGAAATTTCAATGATGTCCGAGCAGCTGGCCGACCGTATTGCCCGACGCAGAGACTCTGCCTGCGCAGCGGTTTGGGATCTTTTGGACCAAGTGAAGGATCCAGAAATTCCCGTATTGTCACTTTGGGATCTGGGCGTATTGCAGGATATTGTTGTGCAGGGTCAGTCCGTTAGGGTAATGATCATACCCACCTATTCAGGATGTCCCGCGCTGCGTGAAATGAAACAGGATATCCGCGCGGTGTTAGCCACTGCTGGCTATGTTGAGGTTGAAGTTGTAACCCAGCTCGCGCCCGCTTGGAGCACGGATATGATCACCAGCGAAGGTCGCCAGCAATTACAAAAATACGGCATTGCGCCACCGGTCAGTCATCGCGACTCACCGGTAATCTGCCCGCTCTGCGCCTCACCGAAGACCCACCTAATCAGCCAGTTTGGTTCCACCGCCTGCAAAGCGCTGTATCGCTGTGAGACCTGTGACGAACCATTTGACTACTTTAAATGTTTATAAGCTAAGATATTGCCAAAGGATTTGAGCATGAATAATAGCCACTTTTACCCATTGGAAATTACACAGATACATCCAGAAACAGATACGGCTCTGTGCCTACGTTTTGCTGTTCCGCCCGAGTTGCAGGAAACTTTCAGCTTCACCCAGGGGCAGTACCTCACGCTGCGCCAGCAGATCAATGGCGAGGAAGTTCGTCGCTCTTATTCAATCTGTTCCGGTGTCGATGATGGCCGCTTGCAGGTAGCCATTAAAGCCATCGAGGGTGGACTGTTTTCTCAATTTGCCCATAGTTCTCTCAGGGCTGGTGATGTCATTGAGGTGATGCCACCCAAGGGGGATTTTTACACAGAACTACAGGCGGATAACCACAAAAACTATATGTGCATCTGTGCTGGTAGTGGTATTACGCCAGTCTTGTCGCTGGTGAAATCGATTTTATCTCGGGAACCTAATAGTCAGGTCACGCTTCTATTTGGCAATCAAAATTCCGCCACTATTATGTTTAAAGATGAGCTGGGTTTTTTGAAAAACCGCTATATGCAGCGCTTTAATTGGATCAATATTCTCAGTCGTGAGGAACAGGATACGGATATTTTGTTTGGCCGCTTAACCAATAAAAAAGGCGCGCAACTACAGGCCAGTCACCTTATTGATATCGCCGCGACGGATGAGTTTTTTCTCTGCGGTCCCGAGGCGATGATTTCTGGCGTCTCGCGAGGCCTGCGTGATTTTGGCGTGGATGAATCCCATATTCACTATGAACTCTTTTATGCTTCAGCAGAAGATGCCCAAACCGTGATCGACAAGCACCACAGCCGCGCTCTTAACTATGCCGGACAACAGAGCGAGGTATCGGTTACTGTTGGCGG
>JABBBF010000093.1:2093-3821 GCA_018607545.1 SAR92 clade bacterium
CAGTGAGAAAGAGTTAGAAGAAGGGTTTATATTAACCTGCCAATCCCACCCGGTTTCTGACAAGGTTGTGGTGGATTTTGACTAATCAGCTAATCCCGGTAACCCTTGCTATAGAAGGCTCAATTGCCGTTATACAAATCGACAACCCTCCGGTCAATGCCCTATCCCAGGCAGTGCGGCGGGGGTTGGTGGAGTGTATTGCAGCAGCCAATGCAGACTCTAGTGCTGAGGCGATTGTGATTGCCTGTAGCGGGAGAACTTTTGTTGCTGGTGCGGATATCAGCGAATTTGGTAAGCCGCCCCTAGAGCCTCACCTTCCGGATGTTTTAAATGCGATTGAGCGCAGCGCTAAACCGGTGATTGCCGCCTTGCACGGCACTGTTTTGGGCGGTGGTTTTGAACTGGCACTGAGCTGTCATTATCGAATTGCCTTGTCGAGCACAAAATGTGGCCTGCCGGAAGTGACTCTCGGATTGATTCCCGGCGCCGGAGGCACTCAGCGATTGCCACGCCTCTGCGGTGTTGAAAAAGCTCTGGAGATGATCACCTCTGGCAAGCCTGTGACAGTGGAGGCCCTATTAGAATTTGCGGCTGTTGACCGTATTGTCGAGCAGAATTTATTGGAGCACGCTATTCAATTTGGCCGCCAGATTAAAGATAAGCCCTTTACGAGAATCAGTCAGAGACCTTTGCCTGCTGTGACCGACCCTCAAATATTTGATCGCTGGCGAAACAAACTAGCCCGCAGAGCACGAGGTCAACTCGCACCGCAAAACGCCATCCAATGCATAGAAAATGCCACTACTGAGCCTTTTGTAGCCGCCCTAAAAAGAGAGCGTGAACTGTTTATCGAATGCCGTAACTCACCTCAGTCCGCCGCTATGCGCTATGCATTCTTCGCCGAGCGGCAGGTGGCAAAGGTTGGATCATTAAAAGCAGATATCAAACCATTGCCTATTGAAAAGGTTGCCGTAATCGGCGCTGGAACCATGGGCTGTGGCATTGCCATGTGTTTTGCCTCGGCGGGTATCGAGGTGCGCCTATTGGAATTGAATGCAGAAAATTTGCAGCGTGGACTCGACTTGATAGCTGACCGTTACGCGCAGGCTGTGGCGACTAATCGCATTGACGCTGCAACCAGAGAACAATGCCTAGAGCGCATTAAAGGAACCTGCCTGTATCAAGATCTATCCGAGGCCGATTTAGTAGTAGAAGCCGCCTTTGAAAACCTGCAGGTCAAGAAAGAAATATTCGCCGAGCTGGACAGAGTCTGTAAACCTGCCGCCATTCTCGCTTCGAACACCTCCTACTTGGATATCAATGCCATAGCCAACGCCACCACCCGTCCGGGAAAAGTATTGGGTATGCACTTCTTTAGTCCGGCCCATATTATGAAACTGCTGGAAGTCGTCCGTGCCGATAAAACCGCTGACCAGACATTGCTAACAGTCATGAAACTGGGTAAGAAAATAGGCAAGATAGCCGTCGCCGTAGGCGTCTGTTACGGCTTTGTCGGCAATCGGATGTACAGCGCCTATGGTGCTGCCGCGAACCAACTGTTACTCGAAGGAGCGACCCCAGAGCAGGTCGATAAGGCGATGGAGGCGTGGGGTATGGCGATGGGACCATTTGCAGTTGCTGACCTGTCTGGCATTGATATTGGCTACAAGGCGCGCAGAGAAAATCCGAGCCGTGCACTGGGCCCTGGGTTTTTTCGGCCAGCGGACA
>JABBBF010000093.1:3831-5085 GCA_018607545.1 SAR92 clade bacterium
AATGGCTCAGCCGCCCCCGACTTCTTTCGACCCGCAGACTTACTGGTTGAACATGGTCGCCTTGGGCAGAAAACCGGCGCAGGATTTTATCGCTACGCTGATGGCAACAGAGAGTCTGATCCAGAGGTCGTTGAATTGACCACTCAAGAGGCCCAGCGACTGGGTATTGTTCAGAGAAATATTAGTGCAACGGAGATTCAACAGCGATTAATCTCATCATTGATCAGTGAAGGTAAGAAAATTCTTGCCCAGGGGATAGCGCAGCGTGCTGCGGATGTTGATGTTATCTGGTTGAATGGTTACGGCTTTCCAAGGTATCGAGGCGGGCCGATGTACTTTGCCGATAAGGTTGGCTTTGATGGTGATCAGGATACTTAGCGGGGTCGGTTCGATGAGTTATTCCGCTAGCCAGCTGCGGGGGAATACTCCAACCGATGCGTCAGTCAGCCTTATTTAGCTTATAATTCGCGCTCTACTCAGTGATGGAAGAGTCTTTCATGCAGCAAGTCACACTTTACACAGGCCCCAACTGCCATCTCTGCGAACAGGCCAAGTCACTCCTTTATCCTTTGCTAAGCGAAAGAGGGCTGCATATGGTGGAGGTCAATATTCAACATGATGATGCATTGCTAGAGAAATACGCTATTCGTATTCCGGTTGTGGCATTAGCTAACGGTGATGAAAAAGGCTGGCCGTTTACTGCGGCGCAGATAGGTCGTTTGTTGGACTTATAGAGATGCTCTCGTCGCTTTGCTCTGTCGGGCTGACAATCTGCGCTGCAGATTAGTCGCTTGCTAAATTTGGCTTTAAGAAGTGCTGTTCTGAACGTTAATTACTATCAAAATTAGTGGCAAGCCAGCTAACCAAAAATACCTACTGGCAATTGTTATCTTAGGTACTAATATCTATTTACGCAGGATGCGCAAGCCACCATTTTAGGGACGATTCCGCTGAGAACTCTAGTTCATTATTCCAATTACCTGTTGAATTCGCATTTGCAACTAACTTATAGTTGCGGGTTCCTGATAAGGTGCTATTGTCAGTGACAAGGGAGGAGAAGTTAAGGCGTCGGTTTTTCTCTAAGCCTGCACCAAAAGACTTTTCTTGGGCTAATCTTGTGAGGCTGCTCGGGTCTTATGGTTATAGTCAAATGGAAGGCGCAGGGTCGCGTATAAAGTTTATTAATGATTGCCCTGAGCATAGGCCCATGATTAGTCTCCACAAAAGGCATCCCGATTCAACGCTGCTTGAGTA
>JABBBF010000154.1 GCA_018607545.1 SAR92 clade bacterium
AATGCCAAGACTCACAGATACGGTGTCTGCAATGCGATGGAATCCTTATTGGTGGCCCGATCAATTGCCGCCCAGATCCTGCCGAAACTGGCTGCACTCTACGCCGAAAAAGGCGTGGAACTGCGCGGCTGCGAAAAGACCTGTGCGATTATTCCACAAGCCAAAGCTGCCACCGAACAGGATTGGTACGAAGAGTACCTGGCTCCTGTTCTGGCGATCAAAGTGGTCGATGGACTGGATCAGGCGATTGAGCATATTAACAAGTACAGCTCCCAGCACACCGAATCTATCATCACTGAAAACACTGCCCACGCTGAGCGCTTTATGCGCGAAGTGGATTCCAGCTCGGTGATGCACAATGCCTCGACACGATTTGCCGATGGTTTTGAATATGGTCTGGGCGCCGAGATCGGCATTTCCACCGACAAGATTCACGCCCGCGGGCCTGTGGGTCTCGAGGGTCTAACCAGTCAGAAATGGGTGGTTTATGGCGACGGGCAGATCCGTCAATAATATGTCGGTCGCTATTTTTGGAGGCACCTTTAATCCGGTTCACAATGGCCATCTTAGAATTGCCATAGAGCTTGCGGAACTGCTTGAGGTCGATAGCCTGCGGATGATTCCCTGTGCGCTGCCCGCCCACCGTGAAGCACCCAGCGCCTCCCCAGAGCAGCGTCTGGAGATGCTTAAACTGGGCATTGGCGAACAACCCCAGCTGCTCGCCGACGATATTGAGCTGTGCCGCGATGGCCCCAGCTATACCATCGATACCCTGCGTGCCATAAGGGCGCAGATTGGTGACAGCACAGCGCTCTATCTCTGTGTCGGCATGGATGTGCTGGCATCGCTGGATAGCTGGCGTGACTGGCAACAGCTGACTGATTATTGCCATCTAGTGGTCTCTTCGCGACCCGGTTATCAACTCCCGCAATCCGGGCTACTAGCGGAATGGATCAGCGCGCGACTCTGTGACGACTTACCGACACTAAAAAAATCCAGCGCTGGTAAACTGCACCTTTGCAATCTGACCATGCTGGGAATTTCATCCACTGCGATACGCCATAAAATCAGCACCGGAGAAAAGATCGACTATCTGACCCCGACAGCAGTGGTTAACTGTATTCAACAACAACACCTATATGAGTAATCTGTTTATATGTCCCAATCATTAAAAGAAATTGTTATCTCGGCGCTGGAAGACGTTAAGGCGGAAAATATTACCTCACTGGACGTACGTGAGTTGACTGGCGTAATGGACACCATGGTTGTCGCCAGCGGTAATTCAAACCGCCAGGTGAAATCACTGGCCAACAATGTTGCCGTCGAAGGCAAGAACGCCGGTTTCGAACTGCTTGGCGTTGAGGGTGATGACACCGCAGAGTGGATTCTGGTCGATTTTGGCGATGTGATTGTGCACGTTATGTTGCCGGCAACACGCGCCTTTTACGACCTTGAGAAACTCTGGTCAGTGCGCCCCGGGGATTTTCCCGAGAACGCTGATGACGAGCAAAATTTGCTCGGCGACCTGACGTAGAAACAACTTAGAAAGATGAAACTTAAGCTACTTGCCGTCGGAACGCGTATGCCCAGCTGGGTAGAGGCTGGTTGTAACGAGTACAGCAAACGCATGCCGCCGGAGTTGCGCATTGAGACTATCGAAATAGCACTGGGCGCGCGGGGTAAAAACCAGCCCGCCAGCAAAGCTATTGAGAAAGAGAGTCAGGCTCTACTAAAAGCCATAGGCTCCCAGGACTTTGTCGTTGCCCTGGATGTGATTGGGCGCTCATTGAGCACCGAGCAGCTGGCGAGTAAATTGGCCGACTGGCAGATGGATGGGCGCGATATCTGTCTGATTATCGGCGGTCCGGATGGACTCTCAAAAGAATGCTTAGCCCGCGCAGATATGCGCTGGTCACTCTCCGACCTGACACTGCCTCACCCGCTGGTGCGCATAGTGTTGATGGAGCAGATGTACAGGGCATGGACAATCAATGCCAACCATCCCTATCATCGCAGTTGATAAGGAAACTCTAGATAATGGGCAGAGATAGTGAACAGATAGTATGAAGGATGGCGCAGCTTTTTCAGATCCGGCTCGCGAACGCATAATGTTCGCCCGCAGGCTGCTGCTCACCGCAGTGGGAACCCTGCTACTAACAGCTGTACTTATCACCCGCTATTTTGATTTACAGATCTCCCGCTACGAAAATTTTGCCACCCAGTCCAACAACAACCGAGTACTGGTTCGGCCCGTTGCACCTTCCCGCGGACTGATCTTCGACCGCAACAGCAGACTGATTGCCGACAATCGCCCCAGCTACAACCTGACCATTGTGCCCGAACGCAGTGAGGATTTGGAAAAACTGCTCGCCGATCTAGGCGATATTATCAGTATCTCTGAACGCGACATTCAACTCTTCCGCAAGCGTCTGAAACAGCGACGCCCCTTTGAACAGACTAGCCTGCGTTTCAATCTCAGTGAAGAGGAGCGCGCAGCGCTCGCCGTCAATGGCCACCGACTGCTGGGCGCGGAGACCTCTGCGCGACTCAAGCGCTTCTATCCCGATGGCGAACTGTTCTCCCATGTGATCGGCTATGTGGGGCGCATCAATGAACGCGAGAGCAAGACAATTGAAGCGGTTAAATACAGTGGTACCGATTCGATAGGCAAAATTGGCCTGGAAAAATTCTATGAACAGCAGCTGCTCGGGGACGTTGGCAGTGAGCAGGTCGAGACCAATGCCCTGGGTCGGGTAACCCGAGTCCTGGATAAAACCGGTGCCGTATCCGGCGACAACCTGACCCTCTATCTCGACAGCAACCTGCAACAGATTGGCCTCGATGCATTTAAAGACAAGCGCGGCGCCCTAGTCGCTATCGAAATTGAAACCGGCGGTGTTCTGGCGATGATCAGCGCGCCCAGCTATGACCCCAACCTGTTTGTCTCCGGGATCAGCCAGAAAAATTACGATAGCCTGCTCTACTCTAAGGACCGGCCACTGTTTGATCGCGCGATTCGCGGCCAGTATCCCCCCGGCTCCACGATCAAACCGATGTTTGGACTTATCGGACTGGAACACAACGTAGTCACGCCCAGCTACAAAATTAAGGACAACGGCTATTTCTATTTCAAAGGAATTGAGAGGCCATGGCGGGATCATAATTTTGCTCGCGGTGGTCACGGCGACGGGGTTGACCTGGCCAAGGCAATTATCGAGTCCTGCAATATCTATTTTTACGGCCTCGGGGTTAAGACCGGCATTGATCTGCTCTCAAACTATGGTTCCCAGTTCGGTCTCGGTTCCACAACAGGTATTGACCTGCCCGGCGAAAAGCGCGGCATTATGCCAAACAGAGCCTGGAAAAAAGGCGCTCGCGGGCAGAGTTGGTTTAACGGCGACACCATCAATACCAGTATCGGCCAGGGCTTTATGCTCGCCACGCCTCTTCAGCTGGCGGTGATGTCGGCGCGCATTGCCAGTCGCGGCGAAGTGCGGACACCGCAGTTGGTTAAAGCCATTAATGGCCAACAGCAGCCAATTCTTGAAGCCGAAAAAGATATTAAAATCAGTTACAAACACTGGGACTATGTCCACCGGGCAATGAAGAATGTTGTGCACAGCAGTCGCGGTACCGCGCGCAGTATCAATAGTGGCTTAACCTATAAGATTGCCGGTAAAACCGGCACCGCACAGGCCATCAGTATCGATGCCGAAGACAAATACGACAGCACCAAAATCGCCGAACGGCAGTGGGATCACGCGCTGTTTATCGCCTTTGCACCGGCAGATGATCCAAAGATTGCGGTTGGATTAATTGTTGAGAATGGGGAACATGGCGGCTCTGCCGCAGCGCCAATCGCGCGGGCAGTTATGGATGCCTATATGCAGTCAAACTCATCGACAGCTGTAGCGAAAAATCAGGAGCCATAACCGACTATGCACAGAAATGATTTTGTTCGTCAGCTAAGCAGCCCCGGTGGTGACCGCAGGCCCTCACGCATTTTAAATATAGATTTCCCGCTGCTGCTGATTCTAATGGCGCTCTGCAGCATCGGCCTGGCAGTGCTCTACAGCGCCAGCGCTGAAAGTATTTTCTATGTAAAACGCCAGGCGACATTTATGTTAATCGGCCTGTTCGCAATGATTGCCATCGCCCAGTTTCAGCCGCGTCTCTGGGAGCGCTGGTCAATTCTTATCTATCTCTGCGGTCTATTATCACTGGTCGCCGTGCTGTTTTTTGGGGTTGGCGCAAAGGGCGCGCAGCGCTGGCTGGATCTCGGCATAACCAGATTCCAACCCTCGGAATTAATGAAAATTGCCGTGCCCATGGCCCTGGCATCCTATCTCGGAAAACGCCATCTGCCACCGCGTTTTAAACATGTCTCTATCGCCGTTATCGCCACTTTAATCCCGGTTTTACTCGTCGCCAGGCAACCTGATTTAGGCACCTCATTAATTATTTTTTCATCCGGTTTTTTCGCCCTGTTCTTGGCCGGACTCGGCCTGCGCTACCTGCTCTTCACAGCCCTGCTAGCGATAGCAGCCCTACCCACCATGTGGTTCTATGTCATGCTCGACTACCAAAAACAGCGAGTACTGACCCTGCTTTCTCCCGAGCAAGACAAGCTCGGGGCCGGCTGGAACATTATGCAGTCAACCACAGCTATTGGCTCTGGCGGCCTCAGCGGGAAAGGCTGGACCCAGGGCACCCAGTCACAACTTAATTTTCTGCCCGAGAGTCATACAGACTTTATTATCGCCGTACTGGCTGAAGAGTTCGGGCTGATAGGAGTACTGGGTATGCTGTTGTTATACCTGTTGCTGATAGGACGCTGCATGATAATCGCCCTCAACGCCCAATCGATGTTTGGCCGCATCATGGCCGGCACTATAAGCCTGACATTTTTTGTTTATATTTTTGTGAATATGGGTATGGTTTCAGGTATCTTGCCAGTAGTTGGAGCACCGCTGCCATTTATCAGTTATGGCGGCACAGCAATTGTGACTCTGTTTCTCGGATTTGGTA
>JABBBF010000159.1 GCA_018607545.1 SAR92 clade bacterium
CTCTGCTCGGCGGTGCTGGCTTTGAGATAGAAGAATACCCCTATTACGATATGCAGAGCCGTCAGATCAACTCAGAGTTGATGATGGAGACTCTGCGTAAGGTGCCGGCGGGCGATGTAGTGCTGTTGCACGGCTGCTGCCACAACCCAACTGGTGCCGACCTGACCAATGCTCAGTGGGATGAGATTACCGAGATAGCTCTTGAGAGAGGCTTTATTCCGTTTATCGACACCGCTTATCAGGGTCTCGGTGATGGCCTTGAGGAAGATGCCTACGGTATGCGCACTATGGCGGAGAAACTGCCAGAGATTGTGATCGCCTCTAGCTGCTCAAAGAACTTCGGTCTCTATCGTGAGCGTACTGGTTCAATTACCTTTATTACCCAGACTGCCGAGCAGGCAGGTATTGTTGCTGCCCAGGCGATGACGGTTGCCCGTCAGCTCTACTCCATGCCTCCCGCTCACGGCGCGCTGTTAGTGTCTTTGATTCTCGGTGATGAGCAACTCTGTGGTGATTGGAAGGCTGAGCTTGAAGAGGTGCGCTTGCGTATCAAATCTATGCGCACATTGCTGGCGGATAGTATTCAGGACAATGCCCAGGGTATGGACTTTAGTCATATCAAACGCCAGAACGGTATGTTCTCATTTTTGGGTGTTAAGCCGGAGCATCTGGTGCGCCTGAGAGAAGAGTTTGGTATCTATATTGTCTCTTCTACTCGTATTAACTTGGCGGGTATTAACTCAAGTAATATCAATTACTTATCAGAATCTATTAAGGAAGTACTTAAATAGTATTTTGTGGCTTCTACAGCAGTTGTTGGAGGGTGGATTGCAAGGTCTGCTCCAATGACTGCTGGTGACAGTCAACAGTAATATCTGCATACTTTCGATAGAGTTTACAGCGTTCTTCGTAGAGTGATTCGAGACTTTGATCGGGCTTTCTGGCAATACCGCGGCTATCGAAATTTGAGATGCGTTTTTCCAATTCTTCCAGCGGCACATCTAAAAACACCAGCGTTGCATTTTCCTTAAGGCGGGCCATTCCAACAGTGGAATAGGCGGCACTGCCACCAGTGGCGACGACTTTATTGGCGATATCTTCACTGAGCAATACCTGCTCTTCGATCTTGCGCAAGTTCATATAGTCGCTGGCATCGAGTATTTCCTGCAATGTTTTTCCCTCACGCACCTGAATGGCCACATCTGTATCGACAAATCCCGTGCCCAACTCTTTGGCCAAGAGAATGCCCAGAGTGCTTTTACCTGCACCGGGCATACCGATTAAAACGATACTGTTTGCTTTGCTATTCATAATCTTCCCTAGAGTTATCTGTTGACCACTGGATGACAGATATTATGCCTTAAAAAGGGTGCATTGCCGCGCCAGCCTGTATAATCAGCGATCAGGTTTTTGGACGCTCAAAAATATGCCACATTTTCAACGTATCGGATTACTTGGAAGCCTCGCGGTTCCTGAAGTTCGCGATTCCTTTAACAAGCTGGAAGCATTTCTGCTCGCCCAGGGTAGAGAGGTTATCTACGAAGAGCAGGCGGCCAATCTGGTCGATTGGCCAGTGGATAAGGTGCTGCCTATTGAATCGTTCTGCGGCGCTGTGGATCTGGCTATCGTGGTTGGTGGTGATGGCAGTATGCTCAGTGCCAGTCGCAAGATGGCGGAAAGCAATATTCCACTGCTGGGTATTAACCGCGGTCGTCTTGGCTTCTTAACCGATATTTCGCCAGATGAGATTGCCGAGCGAGTGCTGCCAGTCCTGTCTGGGGACTTTAAAAAAACCGATCGCTTTATCCTCGAGACCTCGATTAGCCGCAATGGCAAGCTGATCGGTGAAGGTCTGGCGGTCAATGATATTGTGCTGCACCCGGGTAAGTCGGTGCGGATGATGGCCTTTGAGCTCTATGTGGATGGCGAGTTTGTCTACAGTCAGCGCTCTGATGGTTTGATTGTCGCCACGCCGACTGGCTCAACCGCTTACGCGCTGTCGGCCGGTGGGCCGCTGCTCTGTCCTGAACTGGATGCCATGGTGGTAGTGCCGCTAAATCCTCATACCCTTAACAGCCGGCCTATTGCCCTGCATGGCAATGCCCAGATTGAAATTCGTGTCAGCACAAGAAATGAGCTGCATCCGTTGATTACTTGCGATGGTCACGATGACTACCAGACTGAGCCCGGTGATATTATTACTATCCGCAAGCATCCCCATGGCATTGTTTTGATTCATCCGCAGGATCATAACTTCTACAGTATCTGCCGCTCGAAACTCGGGTGGGGCAGTCGTCTGGATGGCAATAAAAATAACAATGACTAGAACCAATGACTAGAACCAATGACAAATAGCCTGACATTGATTGCACGCTGGATAATCGCCGCCAGATATCATCCGGCCACAGCGCTGCTGTTTTTCGGCAGTCTTTTTGGCTGGTTTATTGGCAGCTTTCTCTATCCCGTTCCCCAGCCCTTTGTATTTGGCGGTATTACCGGCCCTGATAAATGGCGCCTGATCTCGCCAATCTTTGTTCACTTCGGTTTGATGCATTTTGTCTTTAACGGCCTTTGGTTGTGCCTGCTGGGCGCGCGTATCGAGCGCTTATCAGGTTCTCTGCATCTGATTCTTGTGGTGTTACTCTGTGCGCTGGTCTCCAATATGGCGCAGTTTGTCTGGAGCAGTTCGGTCTACTTTGGCGGTATGTCCGGGGTTATCTACGGGCTGTTGGGTTATATCTGGATTCGCAATCTGTTGGCGCCTGATCCACTGATCGCGCTCCCCAAAGAGTTAATTGTTTTTATGATCGCCTGGCTGTTTGTCTGTATGACCGGCATCCTGGATATTTTACTCGGTGTGGGTATAGCCAATGCCGCCCATGCCTCTGGTCTGGTGATCGGTATGTTGCTGGGTTTGGTGTTTGGCATTGTGGCGTTAATTGGCAAGAGGTTAGGTTAGAGAATGGATTTTCAGCAGTTACTCGAGAGTATTACTCCGGAAATTTACGAGAGCTTTAAGAAAGCTGTAGAGCTGGGCAAGTGGCCGGATACACGACCGCTAAGCCCAGAGCAAAAGGCACTCTGTATGCAGGCTATTATTGCTTATGAGCAGAGAGTGCCCGAAGAGCAACGCACTGGTTATGTGCCGCCAAAAACGACTGCCTGCAGTACTGATCTGCCGGACGATCATCTCGATAAGCAGCAACCTCTAAAGTGGCGGGATTAACCCCATGAGTGAATTATTAATCCAGGCCTCCGGACATCTGGAAAAGATGCATACCAGTCTCAGCGATAGTGGCGCGGTTGATTATCAACTGCCACTGGATAAGCAGTTGATTCCCTTAAATCAGTATATTGGCAAGCGTATCCGCCTTGAGCACCTTGGGGATATCCACTGTATCCACTGTGGTCGCCGCTCGAAAAAGAGTTTTAGCCAGGGTTATTGCTATCCCTGTTTTACCAAGTTGCCGCAGTGCGATACCTGCATTATGAGTCCGGAGAAATGCCATTTTCATCACGGCACCTGCCGCGATGAAGAGTGGGGCGAAAAATATTGTTTTACCGATCACTTTGTCTACCTGGCTAATAGTTCCGGGGTCAAAGTGGGTATTACTCGCGGCAACCAACTGCCGACTCGCTGGATCGACCAGGGTGCTACTCAGGGTCTGCCTATATTCAGAGTAGAGACTCGCTACCAAGCTGGACTGATTGAAGATCGCCTGCGTGAGCATATCGCCGATAAAACCCATTGGCAGAGAATGCTTAAAGGCAATGCGGACGGGGTTGATCTGGGTATTTTACGCGATGAGTTAATGGTTAAATCAGAATCTGAATTGGAGCTTCTCGAGCAGGAGTTTGGGCTGCAGGCACTGCAGCGCCTTTATAACGAGAGCACCACTGAAATCGAATTTCCGGTGAGTATCTGGCCGGAAAAGGTAAAGAGCTTTAACCTCGATAAGCAACCTCTAATTGAGGGCCTGCTGCAGGGTATTAAAGGTCAGTACCTGATCTTTGATAGCGGGGTAATCAATATCCGCAAATATACTGCCTACAATGTGCAGTTTTCGGTCTATAGTCAGTAATCAAAAGCCCTTAGCTTGTAACTAAAAGTCCAAAGCCTGTAACCCAAAGCCTATAAGGAAGTTCCCAATGAGAGACGCGCTACCGCAAACTATCCACCTGCAAGACTACAAAGTCTCGCCATTCTTAATTGATAAAACCGATCTGGTTTTTGATCTCGGTGAAGATCACAGCAGGGTGACAGCAACTCTTTCTGTTAGACGCAATCCCGATAGCGACGAGCCAACCGCAGACCTGGTATTGCATGGCAGTGAAGGTCTCGATCTGCAGTCTGTGCAAGTTGATGGCGTGAATCTTGAAGAGGGCGCCTATACCCGCGATAGTGAATCTCTAACCATCAGCGGCCTTGGTGGCAGCGCTATCATCACCTCCGAAGTGCTTATCCAGCCGCAGCTGAATACCACCATGATGGGGCTCTACAGATCCCGAACCATGTACTGTACCCAGTGCGAGGCCGAGGGTTTTCGGGATATAACCTACTATCTCGATCGTCCGGATGTAATGTCTGAATTCACCTCCAAGGTGATTGCCGATAAGGCCACATATCCGGTGCTGCTCTCCAATGGCAACCCCATTGCCAGCGGTGATCTCGATGGTGGCAGACATTTTGTTATCTGGCACGATCCCTTTAAAAAACCCGCCTATCTATTTGCACTGGTGGCCGGCACCCTGAGTGTGGTCGAAGATAGCTTTACCACGATGTCCGGCCGCGATATCAAGTTGCAGATATTTGTCGAAGAGAAAGATCTGGATAAATGTGCTCACGCCATGCTCTCATTGAAAAATTCGATGCGCTGGGATGAGCAGACCTATGGCCGCGAGTACGATCTAGATATCTTTATGATTGTCGCCGTGGATGATTTCAATATGGGTGCCATGGAAAACAAAGGGCTTAATATCTTTAATACCTCGG
>JABBBF010000044.1 GCA_018607545.1 SAR92 clade bacterium
GGCTAGTATCTAGTGATCTGTAGAGAGGTCCCAGCCTTCGCTGGGATGACGTTCCTTCGCTGGGATGACGTTCCTACGCCAGTCGAGTTAATCCGGACAACTATCGCAATACAAATAAATTCCCGCAGGATCAGTCAGCGTATCCAAAATTTCCAGCGGCTTAAGTACCTTCGCTACCTCTCTCTGAAGACTTCCTGGTAACCAGCTGTTAAGTCCAGACGCTGTGATCGCCGCGCTGATATTGCCATTAATTTCCATCATTATCTGTTCCACAAAGCTCAGCTTTTTGCGTCGGTAGTCGACTTTATAATCACTGATACCAGCAAGATTTGCTGCACTTTTAATTGCATCCTTAAGGTCGCCGAGTTCATCGACCAGACCCAGCTGCAGGGCTTTCTTGCCAGTCCAAACTCGACCTTGGGCGATTTTATGAATATCGCTGGGGGTTGAGTTGCGCGAATTGGCCACCAAGGTCAAAAAGCGGGTGTAAACATTTTCCACGCCGGATTGAATAATCATTTCAGCCTGGGGTGTCATGGGCTGGTCGAGCTGCAACATCCCTGAAATAGCGGATGTGCCGACACCGTCGGAGTGAATGCCCAGCGCCTGTAGAGAGTCTTCAAAGGTGGGAATAACACCAAAGACACCGATCGATCCGGTGATACTGGTCGACATGGCGAGCACTTGATCGGACTCGGTGGCAATCCAGTAGCCACCTGAGGCGGCATAACTGCCCATCGAGACAACCACAGGAATATTGTTTTTGCGCGTCGCGGCAATGGCATCGCGGATAACATCCGAAGCAAAGGCACTGCCGCCGGGGCTGTCTATACGCAGCACTACAGCTTTAACCTGTTCATCGTCCTGTATCTCTTTAAAGATATTGGCGATGCTATCGCCACCCACTGTACCCTCTGGCTGGTTGCCATCAAGAATGCTACCGCTGGCGACAACCACTGCTACCTGAGGCTTGGTTTTATCGACGGCATTGAGGTTGCCCAGCTTGATATGGTTGAGATAGGCGGGCATTGAGATACTGGCAAAATCGCCATTGGAGGTCGGCAGTATCTGTTGCAGATAGTTGTGGGTTTCACTTCTTGTTGCGACCCGATCAACCAGTCCCAGATCCAGGGCCAGTGCTGCAATATCACCGTTGGCAGCGGCTAATCTGCTGTGCATATTGTTGACCAGATCGTCGATTGCGCCAGTCGGAAGACCGCGTAAATGCTCTACTTGGGAAGTGTAAAACTTCCACAGTGAGTTGATCAGTTCACGGCGATCGGCGCGCGCTTCATCGGACATACCATTGGCCATATAGGGTTCAACCGCACTCTTATATTTGCCGACCCTGAAGATATGCATATTGACCTTGAGCTTATCCAGCGCCTCTTTGTAGTAGCTGGTATAAGAGCCAAAACCGGTAAGCATAATTCTGCCCATTGGGTTAATAATGATTTCGTCGGCATGGGCAGCTAGAAAGTACTGTTGCTGGGAGAAGTTATCGCCAATGGCGATAATCGGTTTGCCACTTTTCTTAAAGCGCTGCAGGGCGCCGCTGATCTCTTCGAGTTTGGCGATGCCGCCGCCGGTCAGGTAATTGGTATCCAAGAGAATATGAGTGATACGGGCGTCGTACTGAGCGTAGTCGAGGACGTCGACTATATCCCTGACCAGAGTTTCTGCATCCCGCTGATCGGTTGGGGAGAGTGCCTGGGCAAAGGGATCGATATAGGATCGCTGGTCGACCAGAACACCGCTGGGTGCTAAATAGAGTGCGCCTTTATCTGGTATAGGCTGAATGTCATCGGCAAGCATACCGCCAATAATAATGATAAAGAGAACCAGAAAAGCGAGGCTGATCAGATGGCGAATTACGCTTACGATTTTGCCAACAAATCTGAAAAACCTACGTATAAAGCCTATTTTTTCACTCATGTGGATTCCTTTTCGATCGCCAGGTCGCTATGTCAGTTAGTAGTTATAGATTATTTGTCTGTCTGATGCGTGCATAAAACATCGAGGCACTGAACAATACAGTGGTTAAAACAAGTTCAGCTATATCCAGAGCCTGAGGTTCTGGAACACTCAGTTTATAGACCGCAATCAGGAAATACATCAGCAGGGCAAAGCCCATCCAGATCAGGTTGCGCACTGTATCGGCAATCATTCCGGGAAGAAAAATAAATAGCGGGATCAGGAAAAAAAGGAAAGCAGCCCAGGGAGCATTTTCCGTCCACAAATTAATCGCAATGGTCAGTATTAACAGTGCATAGCTGCTGCGGGTAAGAAATCTGCTGATTGAGAGTTTAAGTTCAGTGGTCAAGATAGTCTGCCTTAGGATTTAATAAGTTGGCTGGCCAGCTGGGCAATACGCTTGCCCTGTGCTCGGCAGAGATTTTTTTCATCAGTGCTCAGTTCATCGCTCTGAACATGACTGGCGCCGTAGGGGGTGCCGCCGCTTGTCGTGCTGTGCAGGCTCTGCTCGGAATAGGGTATTCCGCTTAGCAGCATGCCCTGGTGCAGCAGCGGAAGCATCATCGAGAGCAATGTGCTCTCCTGGCCGCCGTGCATGCTCGACGTCGAGGTAAAAACCCCGGCCGGTTTATCAATCAGGTTGCCATTCATCCACAGCCCCGCAGTGCCGTCGATAAAGTACTTTAACGGCGCGGCCATATTGCCGAAGCGCGTCGGGCTGCCCATTAGCAGGCCGCTGCACTCAGCCAGATCTGTCTCGCTGCAATAAATATCGCCACTCTCGGGAATATCTTCCTCGGTCGCCTGGCAGACAGTTGAGACTGCAGGAACTGTGCGCAGTTTCGCTTCCATACCACCAGCTTCAACGCCCTGGGCAATCTCTTCGGCGAGTTTTTTGACATGGCCGTTGCGGCTGTAATAGAGGACTAGAATATAGGGACTTGTCATTAGAGTATCTCCAGAACCTGTGCCGGTGGTCGGCCGAGAATCGCTTTGTCACCGACTACAACTACAGGTCGTTCAATCAGTTTGGGCGACTTAACCATGGCGTCGATAAGCTGCTTTTCTGTCAGGCTGCTATCGCCAAGGTTTTGCTCTTTGTAAGCCTGTTCGCCCTTGCGCAATAACTGTCGCGCGCTAATCCCCAGCTTTTTTAACAGCCCGGCGATGGCCTGTGCATCCAGTGGTGTTTCCAGATAGAGCACAACCTCGGGCTCAATATCCTGGTTTTTAATCAGCTCTAATGTCTGTCTTGATTTAGAGCAGCGTGGATTGTGGTAAATGGTCGCCATCGTCTATCCTTATACCTTATAAATGGTTTATACGACTATTGTACGGGCAAACGGTTTTAAACTTAAAGGGAGGTTTCTCGCTATGGCCAATGGCTTGCAAGCTGGTCTGCAAAATATATCTGCTGGGATGGTTCGCAGCGGCCATTTTTTGCGCTATCTGGTGCAGCGTTTTAATCGCGACGGCTGTCGTCAGAGTGCTGCTGCGCTTACCTATATGAGCCTGTTTGCCATAGTGCCGATGCTGACTTTGATGTACAGCATGTTTTCCCTGGTGCCGGCTTTTAATGAAGTTGGTTCCCAGGTCGAGGCATTTATCTTTTCCAAGTTTCTGCCTAGCAGTGGTCAGGAGATCAGCCAGTACCTGACTGAGTTTTCATCTCAGGCGCGCAAACTTAGCGCCGCCGGTGTGGTTATTCTGATGGTTACATCTTTTTTGATGCTCGCCAATATAGAGAAGACCTTTAATCATATCTGGGCCACGACAGGAAGCCGCAAGGGGCTGGCCGGATTTTTGGTCTACTGGGCAATTCTCAGTCTTGGTCCGCTGTTGCTGGCGGCGGGTATGATGATGAAGACCTATCTGGTTTCCTTTCAATTGATTGTCGATGAAGTGGATAGTCTTGGGGTATTTGCAATTCTGTTTTCCTATCTGCCCTGGTTGCTGACCTGGCTGGCCTTTACCCTTCTCTATATTGCTGTTCCCAACTGTAAGGTTCGAACGTCCTATGCAATCTTTGGTGGGCTGGTGACCACGGTGCTGTTTGAAACCGCCAAGACCTTATTTGGCTTATTGGTGGCCCATTCCAGTTATACCAGCGTATATGGTGCATTCGCGGTAATTCCGTTGTTTTTGTTATGGATTTATCTGCTCTGGGTTTTGATTTTGGTGGGTGCTGAGTTGGTGCGCAGTCTGGAGACATTCCGCTATCAGGGACGCGGTAGTGCGATACCGGATCTGCTCGCGGTGGTGATTATTTTGTGGCAGTGTTGGCGCCGCCAGCAAAAGGGCCAGACTCTGTCGGACAGCACCATGACTGTGGTAGGTCTGGATGCGGAGCACTGGCGGCGGTTGCGCAATATGCTGTTGGAGAGGCATATCCTCGAAAAGACCGCGAAGGGGCAGTATGTGCTGATTCGCGATCCAAGCAGTATTAGCCTGAATGATGTGGTCGGCTGGCTGGGGGGTAATTTTCTTAGCCCGACGGATATGATGAGCGAAAAACTGCTTGCCAGTCATCCCTGGTATAAACAATATGAGAGGCTTATCGGTGATAATCGCGATTCTGTGCAGCGTAATATGTCGGTAAATTTACAAACGTTGTTTGCTGTTAATAACAGCCCTGAGCTGTAAGAATTAAAAAGCCCAAAATAATAAGAGATCTATAAATGATTAAGAAGATAATGCTCACCTGCCTTATTTTGGCTGGCTGTAGTGGGGATACCAGCTATCCTCTGGCCGATGGTGGCAGCCATAGTTTTAAAAATGATCAGGGTAAGCTAACGCTGATTAATTATTGGGCTATCTGGTGTACCCCATGTCGTGAGGAAATCCCGGAGCTCAATAAGTTGGCTGAGGAGTATGCAGACCAGCTGACGGTTCTGGCGGTTAATTTTGATAATGAGCAGGGTGAGAAATTATCGACTCAGATCGAGAAATTGGGTATTGAGTTTCCATCTTTACAGTCTGATCCCAGAGCACTCTGGTCACTAAAGCCGGTATCGGT
>JABBBF010000102.1 GCA_018607545.1 SAR92 clade bacterium
TGCGCGCCTTCGTTGAAGCGCAGGAGATGCCAGTCGAAGTGCATCTGACGACGCATGGTTTCTCGGCAGGTCTCGATGAAAAACGGCAAGAGCATGAAGCGCGCAAAGACGGAGCGCCAAACATCTTCGTCGATCCACAAGCGTTGCTCAACCAAGTCGCTGGGCTGCGCGAACGAGCCGAAAAAAGACTCAAACTTGAGAAATCAAAATAGCCAAACCAAAGTGAAATTCCAGGGAGGAAACACAATGAAACTGACTACGAAATTTATCGCCCTAGCGGCGAGCGCTGTGATGGCTTTTGCAGCACCTGCAATGGCTGAGGATTGGGCCCCTGACGGGCCGCTGACGATCCAGATCGGCTTTGGCGCTGGTGGGTCCACGGACACGATGGGCCGTATTCTGGGTAAGGTTATGGCCGACAACACCGGCTGGAACATCATCGTCGAGAACAAGCCCGGCGGTGGCGGCGTGGCCATGTTCACCGGCCTGTCTCAAATGCCAGCAAACGGCAAAACAATCGGCATGGGGGTGAGTATTCCCGTTCTCGTCCAGCTTGTTCAGCGCGGCGATCAACTGCCCTTTGATCAAGACAGCTTTGACTATCTTGGTACAATCGCCAAGGCCGAGCTGGCTTTGGTGGCAGGCAAGGATGCGCCATTCGATAATCTCGAAGGCATGATCGCTTATGCCAAAGAGCAAGGGCAACTGCCCATCGCAACTATGGCACCGCCTCAGGTGCTGATGATGAAGGCAACCACTCGCACCAAAGAGGCCGAATTCAACCTTGTCACCGCCGATGGCGGCGCCGAGGTGATGAAACTGATCCTCGGCGGTCAGGTTCTGGCCGGTTTTGCGTCGGGCGAACATTTTCCCTATCTGGAATCCGGCGACATGAAAGTTATCGCAAGCGCTAACCAGTCCCGTCTGAGCTATGCACCTGACGTGATGACCTTTGTCGAGAACGGCGTGAATGCTTTTGTTGATCCGGTGTTCTTTCTTGCCATGACGAAAGGCACCGATCCTGCCGCAGTTGAAGCGATTGCAGCCGCGATGGCCGAGGCCGTCAAGTCAGACGAGATTGCGGAAATCGTCATGAATGCGGTCAAAGGCAAGCCCATCAACATGGGCCCCGAAGGCACGCAGCAAATGATGACCGACGGCCTCGCGGCTGCCCAAGTCCTGTTCGCAGACTAAGCAGAAAAACATCTTTTGCGCCCTGTTGCCTGCGTCGGCAATGGGGCGCTCTTTCGCTCGGGGAGGGGCACATGACAATCAACGCAGATCGCATTTCGGGTGCATTCTTTTGTCTCTTTGGGTTGGCAATGTATTTTTTCGTGATCCCGGTTTACGTCGAGACGGCCGAGGGTGGCAGCCTGTCGCCAAACACGATGCCAAATATCATTTCGATCATCATTGCCATCAGCGGCGGCATTTTGTTTCTCAAACCGACCAAGCAACAACTTCGCGATCCGCGCAAAATGGCGATCACCGGGTTCTATGTCTTGCTATTGGTGGCCGGCATCTACGCCATGTCACGGTTTGGTTTTGAATATGTCGCGCCCGTTCTTGCTTTGGCCATTATGTGGTTCATCGGAGAACGTAGGCCCCTATGGCTCATTAGCGGCGTTGTGCTTATGCCGACTGCAATCTGGTTTGCCGTCACCCAGCTTCTCGGGCGCGGTTTGCCATGAAGGATAATTTCCATGGTTGATCTCGCAACAATTCTGGCCGGTTTTTCGGACGCTTTCTCGCTTTACAACCTGCTCTTTGTCCTCTTCGGAGTGGTGCTGGGTCAATTTGTGGGTGCCGTGCCCGGAATTGGGCCGATCATGGCAATGGCAATCGCCATTCCCTTCACCTTCGGCCTAGACACGCTGCCTGCTATCGCCTTTCTGGTTGGCGTGAACAAAGGCGGGCTGGTGGGCGGCGCGGTGCCTGCCGTGCTTATGAATACTCCCGGCACGCCGGATGCTGCGGCGACTGCATTGGATGGTTATCCGCTTGCTAAGCAGGGAAAGCCGCTGAAGGCGACCAAAATGGCGCTGTTTTCCTCTGTCACCGGCGACACATTCAGCGACATTGTCTTGATCACCGTTTCTGCGCCTTTGGCTATTCTGGCGCTCAGGATGGGACCGATTGAGATCGTCGCTTTGATGATTTTCGCCTTCTCAATACTCGCGGGGCTGATTGGCAATTCGCTGACGAAGGGCATCATCGCGGCCGCACTCGGGTTGCTTGTGGCATCCATTGGCACAGACCCTGAAAACTTCACTCCGCGCTTGATCTTTGGCTATTGGGACCTCTTCAACGGTCTGCCTCTGCCCTCCGTGGCAATCGGCATGCTGGCGATCTCGGAAATTCTGCACCGGCTATCGCTTGCCCATGGCAGCGTTGGGGCGGCGATTATCGTCAAGGACACCGGCAACCCCGATGACCGGCGCGTGACATGGGTCGAATATTGGAGTTGCCGCTACACCATGCTGCGCGGCGCGGTGATTGGCACCGTGCTTGGCGCATTGCCCGGTATCGGTTCAACCGCAGCAGCATTCATGTCCTATTCCATGACCAAGGCCAGCTCGAAAGAGCCCCAGAGTTTTGGTAAAGGAAACCTGCATGGCATTGCTGCGGCCGAGTCCGCGAATTCGGCTGTGGTAGGGGCAAACCTCATTCCTCTGCTCACTCTTGGCATTCCAGGGAGCGTAGGCGCAGCGCTCATTATCAGCGCGTTCATGATCCACGGCTTGCAACCTGGCCCGCTGCTGTTCGAGAACCAAGGGCGTCTGGTATACGGCCTGTTCGGAGCGATGCTCATGGCCAATTTCATCAATCTCTGGGTGGGTCAGCTTGGACTGAGGTTTTGGATCAAGGTTGTTTCGGCACCGGAATCCATCATTTTCTCCTCGGCTCTGCTCTTGTGTTTTGTTGGCGTTTCCATGGCAACCAGCGGGCTGTTCGGTGTCTCGATCATGCTGATCTTTGCCGTCCTCGGCTATGTCATGGCCAGCTTTGGCTATTCGTTGGTGATCTTCATCATCGCGTTCTTTCTGGGACCGCGTTTCGAGAAATCAATCGCCCAGTCCCTCTCTTTGACAAACGGAGATCTTACCCAGGTCCTCAAAAGCCCGGTGGCGGCAGCGCTGCTTATCCTCTCGCTTGTCTCGGTTATCTGGTTCTTGCGCACAAATGTAAAAGATAACCAGGGATAATTCGGCAGCCACCGATCAAGAAAATGACCGGCTGTGCAGCAAGCTCCTGGCACAGCGTTCCAAACATCACAAAGGGAAAGACGAATGTCTGAAGACAAAGCATATATGCACCAATCCATCGCACAGGCCGTGCGCGATCACGACATTGACACGATGTTCGGCTTGGTGGGCGACGCCAATCTTTTTTTGGCCAACCATTTTGTCAGCGCCTGTGGCGGGAAAATGGTTCCTGCAGCCCACGAAGGTGGGACTGTGCTTATGGCGCTTGCCTACACGCAAGTTACGGGAAAGATCGGGGTCGCAACAGTTACTCAGGGTCCTGGCCTGACGAATTGCTTTACCGCGCTCAGAGAAGGCGTGGTAGGCCGCCGCCCCATGGTGCTGATCTGCGGCGATACACCTGTGACCGCTCCATTCCATATGCAGAACATTGACCAGCGCGAAGTCGTCACAGCAACCGGTGCCGGTTTCGAGCAGGTGAAATCACCTGAAACTGCTGCGCGGGATGTGGCAACTGCGTTTTACCGCGCCCGCAAGGAACGGCGGCCAATTGTCCTGAACGTGCCTGCGGATTTCATGTGGGCAGAAGTAAAACACCAAACCGTTGCTTTCCCCTATCTTGAGGCCCCGACCGTCGTGACCGAGGGACCGCTTCATGACGCAGCAATCGGCATGATTGCTTCGGCAAAGCGGCCACTTATCCTCGCCGGTGCGGGCGCGGTTGACGCAAAGGACCAGCTGGTCGCACTGGCGGAAAGGATGGAAGCGCCTCTGGCGACGACACTCAAAGGCACCGGATTATTCGCGGGTCACCCCAACAACATCGGGTATTTCGGTACGCTCAGTACTGCGGATGCCTATGATATAATCGCCGCGGCAGATTGTGTTATCGTCTTTGGCGCTTGGCTCCATTTCCTCACAACTGACCGTGGGGCGCTGCTCGAAGGGAAGCGCGTCATTCATATCAACAACAGTCCCTCCGAAGTCGGCAGGTTTTATCAGGCCGATGCCACATTGATCGCGGATGCGGGGCAGACTGCCGACAATATTCTGTATTGGTTGAACGAGGCCGAAATCGCCCCTTCAGGGTTTGCACGGGAATTGCCCTCTCATGATATCTCGAAGCATCCCAAAGGCGACGCGACCAAGTCCATTGAGGGCTGTATCAACCTTGAGTATGCCTTGGACCGCTTGAATGAAGCGCTTCCCGAAAACCGGATTATGCTCACCGACGGAGGGCGCTACATCACCGAAGTCTGGTGCCGTGTGACCGTGCCTGACCCCAAGAGTTTTCACATGAGCGATAACTTCGCGGCCATCGGTCAGGGGATGCAACAGGCGATTGGTGCAGCCCATGGAGCGCCGGCGCGACCCGTTGTCTTGTTCACAGGCGATGGCGGTTTCATGATGGGCGGATTGAACGAGTTTAATACCGCTGTGCGCACAAACTGTAATCTGATCGTGATCATCTGCAACGATTCCGCTTATGGGGCGGAACATATCCAGATGCTGGATCGGCAGATGGACCCTGCATTGACCGAATTCAACTGGCCGTCTTTTGCTGATGTCGCCAAATCTCTTGGCGGACAGGGTGTTACAGTGACCAATCCAGACGAACTGGAAACTGCGATAGACGCGATCCATACTCGACAAGGCCCCATCATTGTTGAGCTAAAACTGGACCCTGACAACGTGCCACGTATGCGTATCTAGCGATGTTTCTACTTCCACAATACTGTGGCA
>JABBBF010000032.1:0-3550 GCA_018607545.1 SAR92 clade bacterium
CTCCCACATATCGATTTCGGCCGCTGTTGCAGACAGTGCGCCGTCACCGTATTTGATGCAGCACTTGCCACATTGGTTACAGTCTTTCATATTTTGAGTGGTTTCACTGTCGGTGGTAGGGAGAAAGTGTACCACCGACAGTCCCTGCAGAGGATCATCCTGGCTGCATTACGAATTGGAGGCAAACTCGAATTAGCCGATATTATTGTCTATTACTATAGGCAATGTTTGGCCCGAGCCTAATGATTAATAACATTTTGATTTTAGATTTCAGTTTTAAAGGAGCACTTAAATATCAAATACCTCTGGATAGGCATTTTTACCGCCACATTAATATGGTCCGGCATAAACCCAAAGGATGAATTTATCTGGCTTCTCGAAGTGGCACCAGCCCTAATCGGCGTGGTGCTTATCACCGTCAGCTACAATGCTTTTCGTCTAACGCCAATAGTGTATTTCTTTATTCTCGCTCACTGCCTGCTGCTTATGATCGGCGGTCATTACACCTATGCCGAGGTGCCATTATTCGACGGCCTATTTGGGGCTGAGCGAAACAACTATGACAAAGTCGGGCATTTCTTTCAGGGTTTCGTGCCCGCTCTGCTGGCTAGGGAAATATTGATCCGCAAGCAGGTAGTGAACGGCGATATCTGGCGTGGATTTATGATTATCTCAATCTGTTTAGCGTTCAGCGCTTTTTATGAGCTGATTGAATGGTGGGTGGCAATTCTCAGCGGCGAAGATGCTCAGGCATTTTTAGGGACTCAGGGTTATATCTGGGATACTCAATCGGATATGGCTCTGGCTTTGATCGGGGCGACAGTCTCGCTGCTACTATTATCTCGGGTTCATGATAAGCAACTGAATAGTGTGACAAAGTATTCCAATAGCCAGGCTGCCCGGCCCGGCATTGGGCAGCCCTAACCATGCTTGATCTCCATCACCCGCGAGACCTAGCACGCCTGCGTCGCCTCGCCCTGTCTTCGCAGGGCCTACTGCAAGCACAGACCTTCGGAACCGGCATCCTCGGCGCACTCAACGCGGTTAAACATCTTGGTTACGTCCAGATAGATAGCATCTCAGTGATACAGCGAGCCCATCATCATGTATTGCACTCGAGAGTGCCGAAATTCAATCACACCATGATTAATCAGATGCTGCTCAATGGCGATATTTTTGAATACTGGTCACATGCGGCGGCCTTTCTACCCATCGCGGATTATCGCTTTTCGCTGCCCTACAAACGGGCCATAAAAAGCGGCCAAGTCCATTGGTACAAAAACCCCAACCACAAGCTTATGACTGAGCTGTTGGCGCGCATAGCGTCAGACGGCCCGCTGCGATCACGAGACTTAGACGCGAACACCACCAAAAGCTCCGGCTGGTGGGATTGGAAGCCAGCTAAAAAAGCCCTCGAACAGCTCTATATGCAGGGCGACCTAATGGTCAGCGATCGCGGTGGTTTCCAGAAGACCTATGATCTAACCGAACGAGTACTGCCATCTAAAGTAAATTCGCAGATGCCCACTGCTGAAGAGTTTGCAGAGCACCTATTGGATCAACAGTTGCGCTGCCATGGTCTTGTTTCACTTAAAGGGCTAACCTATCAGCGGCGCAATGCCGAGCTCCGCAAAGCGGTTAAAACCTTGGTCAATGAGAGATTGGCCCAAGGCACTTTAGAGCAAGTGAAGGTAAACAATGGTGAAGTGTTTATCTTGGAAACCGGTGCCCTCGAACGTTCCCTACCCCGACTGAGCAACCGTATGCTGATTCTTTCGCCATTTGATAACGCCGTTATCCAGCGGGAACGACTCAAGACATTGTTTCAATTCGACTATCAAATAGAATGCTATGTTCCTGCAGCAAAACGGCAATATGGATACTTTTCTCTGCCGCTACTTTACCGCGATGAATTTATTGGGCGAATGGATTGTAAAGCCCACCGCAAAACTCGTCATCTAGAGATCAAATTTGTCCACTTTGAACAGATCTATTTAGAGCAGCATAGTTTTGATGAAGACTTAGTCATTGCAGCGCTGTTAGACGCCATCAAACAGTTCTGCACCTTTCAACAATGCGACTCAGTGTCTTTAACTAAAGTCTATCCACAACATCTGAGCCAACCTTTAAATAATGGGCTAGACTTTTTCTAAAATAAAAAGCGCGTGAGGAGCACAGATTCAAAAATGTAAGGCCAATTCACAGTCATTCTCTATCTAGATTATTAAGGAAGAAAATTATGAAAACCATGACATGCAAGCAACTAGGCGGTGCCTGTAACCAAGAATTTCAAGCCAACAGCTTTGCAGAAATAGCTGAGATGAGCAGGCAACATGCAATGCAGATGGCTCAGAATAATGATGCGGCCCATCTTAAAGCGATGAATGATATGCGCGAGCTGATGCAAACACCGGACGCCATGGCTGTTTGGTTTGAAACGAAAAAAAACGAGTTTTATGTGTTAGCTGGTAACTAAAAAAAGGACAAGTAATTTTGAAACGTATATTAGTAGTATTAACGATGGGATTGATTACCTCCTGCATGATGACAAGTGACATCGTACCAACAGGGCCAGATTCATATATGGTTAGTACGGTAGCTTGCCCAGCATGCGGCGGTACAACAAAGTCAGTTACTATGGCCTATAAAGAGGCTGGTGAGTTTTGTATTTCACAGGGAAAACGCTTATTGAAATCCAACATGACAAATGATCGATGGTTTAACGAAGCGGGAGAAACAGTTCTTGAATTTCGTTGCTTAGCCGAAGATCATCCAGCATTTATAAGGGCAGACCAACGAAGAGAGAGCGATATCATAATTGAACATCGATAACAGAAAGTAAAATTAATGTGTTCCGAGTGTGTTTGCAGATTATTAGGTTACGACAACAAGACAGGGGCCAGCGCCTCGCAGTTTCAGAAAGGTGTGGGCTGATTGAATGCCCTGGGAAAACATTAGAGAGCCGCTTTAACGGGGCTTTGTATAAGTCACTATAACTTCTCCCGATTCTGGCTCCGAGAAATGACTCAGATCAACTTGAAAATCATCTCAGGCTCACAACAGACGAACGGCTTGATCAGACTGATTGCGATCCTTATAGTCGCCAGAAAGGTTTAAATTAATATTCTTCAGCAAAGGAACTGCGAGGGAAAAACGAGAGCTGCAATTGAAGCTTGGTTTGACACCCAGAGCACTCATCACTGGATAAGGAGATCTAAAGTGAACGCCAACACTTCACCATCAACCAATAAGCCCATGCCTCCTATAGCAACCTTTCTAGTCGCCTGTGGCGGTGGTGTCGTCGGCTATGACTATGCCAAATGGATGGAGGTCTCCCCCTTAGTGGGAGCTATCATCGGCTTGGTTATCAGTGCCATTATGGTCAATATTCTAAATCACATCATGCGCGATCCAGAGAGAAAGATCCGCGAGAGTTGCATAGGTCTTGGGGGATTCGCCGGCCTGATTTTTGGCTTGACCCTGGCCACCGACAACAATGCCCAAGGGCTGGGCTTTTTTATTACAGCAGTAATCTTTGGCGCTATAGGGG
>JABBBF010000032.1:3560-4827 GCA_018607545.1 SAR92 clade bacterium
CTCGTATGCAGCGTTTCTACTGCTCTTAATTAGTCAGGGGCCAATTGGCTTTGCTATTCGCTCGACGATTCTCAATTCTAACTAATAGGTCAAAAGATTAAATCAGGCATGAATATAGAAGCCGTGGCTCAAATACTGAATTGTATCGATTCATCCATATCTGAGATTAAGAAGTGTTGCGATCACTTAAAAAATGGACGTTTTTATTAAAGGAGACATATTATGGCAGTACAACCCATCCCAGATGGCTACAACACAGTTACCCCCTACTTGATTATCAACGGCGCTAAAGATGCAATTGAGTTTTATAAGCAAGCGTTTGGAGCAACCGAGGTATTGCGCCTGAACAGGCCAACTGGGGATATAGCTCACGCGGAAATCAAAATCGGTGATTGTAAGATTATGTTAGCCGAATCCTGTAGTGACAGCTCAGTATCCAGCCCAGAGAACCTAGGTGGAACCACCATTGCCATTCACCTCTATGTAGAAGATGTTGATGCAATATTTGAGCAAGCTATTGATGCCGGCGCTTTGGATCTCAAGTCAGTAGAAGATCAATTCTACGGTGACCGCACTGGCACATTACAGGATCCATTTGGGCATATTTGGTTTATTGCGACACATAAGGAAGAACTGACACTTGAAGAGATCCAGAAGCGAGCTGGAGAAATTTATGGTGTATAGAACAAATGACATTGCTTTTGGCCAAATATGATGCAATTTTAAATATGCATCTCGAGTCTAAAGGTATCCAAGTTGAAGACTTCGGAGCCTATTCTACAGACTCTGTGGATTACCCCGACTTTGACCAACCAGCAGCTGAGGCGGTTACAAGAAACGCAAATACTCACGGGATCATAATTGGCGAGAATGGAAATAAAGCAATTATTGCTAATCGTATTCGTGGAGGCCGCTGCGCGCTCGTGTGGAGTGAGCAAACTGCACGCCGCTCAAAAGAGCATGCCAGCTGCAATATAATCGCTATTAGCCAACGGTTGCTGAGTAAAAGCCAAGCTATCTCGATTGTTGACGCGTGGCTTAGCGCAGAGTTCAAAGGCGGGCGACATCAGAAACGAATCGATAAAATTGACATGAAATAATATCGATTATCCCAAGAGTAATTCAACGTGGACCTGTATTTTTTTAAAACTCTACAAGGCCCAAGTGTTCAACGAAGGGTTTGAAATCTCTATCCGAAAAAAGAAGCGGGAGTTTCTGCTCAATACAAAAAGTTGCAATGATGACATCAGCGGTCTTACGAACAGTA
>JABBBF010000042.1 GCA_018607545.1 SAR92 clade bacterium
AAAAACACCGAGCGCCGCAAGCACGACCATATTGAAATGCATATGAGCAATGGAGCATGTCTTCGCTACCACGATCCGCGCCGTTTTGGTGCCTGGCTTTGGTCTGAGGGCGAACACCATCAGCTCGATCATCTAGGCCCTGAACCACTCACCGACGAATTTAGTGGCAAGCGGCTTTTTGACTTATCACGCAAGCGTAAAGTAGCGGTTAAACCGTTTATTATGGATAACAAGACGGTGGTCGGAGCTGGCAATATCTATGCTTCCGAAGCGCTGTTTCGAAGTGGCATAAGACCGGATCGTGAAGCGGGCAGGATTTCTCTGCAGCGCTATGAAGTGCTCGCTGGCCATATTAAAGATGTTTTGCGTGCGGCGATCGAGCAGGGCGGCACAACACTGCGTGATTTTGTTAATGGCAATGGCGAGCCAGGCTATTTCCAGCAGTCCCTGGCAGTTTACGGGCGTGGCGGCGAGCCCTGTATTAGCTGTGAAAAACCACTCAGTGAAATAAGGCTGGGTCAGCGTAGCTCGGTGTTTTGTCAGCGCTGTCAGCGCTAGACAAAACAAACCGTAAATACAGTCAAAATAGCCTGCAGGCTATTTAAATTTTCTGCTCAGGGCGTCTACAACATTGGCTGGGACAAACTTTGAGACATCACCATCCAGAGATGAAATCTCACGCACCAGGGATGATGAAATATAAGAGAAGCGCTCTGCCGGTGTCAGGAAAACACTTTCAAGCTCTGGTGACAGGGCGCGATTCATATTGGCCAGCTGAAATTCATACTCAAAATCAGAGACTGCGCGCAAGCCGCGCATAATGGCATCGGCCTTGCAGTCTTTCACAAAATTGACCAACAGATAGTCAAAGCCGATAACTTCAATATTGGGCACATGACTCAGCGCGTCTGAAGCCAGCTGAATTCGCTCATCCACGTCAAACAGTGGGCCTTTGCGCTTGTTTGCAGCGATGCCGACAATCACCTTGTCAAATAGGCGCGAAGCGCGTTCGATTAAATCAATATGCCCGTTGGTAATCGGATCAAAAGTGCCGGGGTAGACTATAGTCTTCATGCTAGATTTCACCCTGTTGGAGAACGCGCATATTACTTAAGTTAAGCCGTTGGCTCAATGCGCGAGAATAGTATGTAGTTTACGCCACTGGAGCGTTTATTGCGCGACACCTGCCAGTTGGCCGGTGGCGCAAAGTTATTTTGCTGCGCAGGCAGCTCGCAGTAGATAGCCCCGCCGCTGGCAATCCAGCCGTTCTGTTCAACAAGAGTACAGACTTCATTGATCAAATTTAGGTTAAAGGGTGGATCGATAAAGACTATATCAAAAGGGTTATCCGCGCTCTGTTGAAGATACTTAAGAGTATCTTTGTGCGCGATGGTCAGCTCGGAGGCGTTGAGAAGCGACTTGGTCTCAGTTAGGCAGTTGATCGCCTGAGGGTGCTGCTCCAGTGCCAGGCAATGAGACGCGCCGCGCGAGAGCGCCTCAAAACACAGGGCCCCAGAGCCACTAAACAGATCCAGACAGCGCGAACCGGGAATATCTGCCGCCAGCCAGTTGAAAAGGGTCTCGCGAATCCGGTCACCAGTCGGCCGCAAGCCATCAATATTGGGAAATCGTATCTGACGGCTGCGCCATTTGCCGGCAATAATTCGAATTTGCTGTTTGCCCGCCAAAGGGGGACTCCTTTATAGTCATTTTAAGCCCTTTTTGAAAGCCTGGGGTGGTAGGATACACCAGAATATAATTACATTTAAAAATGAACACTAATGGACTCAAATTCAATCGACAATCAACCCGCAGAAAAGAAGAAGCGCAGCTTTCTGGATCGCTTTAAGCGCGAGAAGTCAGCCGAGGCCGAACTTAAGCCAGAAACTCAGTCGGAAAGTAAGCCAGTTGAGGCCAGCAGCCTGCGCGCTAAAATGCAGCGCGCGCTGTCGCGCACTAGTCGCGGCTTGGGCGATTTGTTTCTCGGCGCCAAAACTATTGATGACGATATTTTCGACGAGCTTGAGACATTGCTGCTGATGGCCGATGTGGGCATCGAGGCGACCACGCAGATTATTGCCGAGCTCACCGAGCGTTCAAGCCGGGCGGCCCTTAAGGATGGCGCCGCGCTGCAAGCGGCACTGCACGAAATACTTCTCGAAAAGCTCGCCTGTTGCGAGCAGTCAATGGAGCCAGCCGCTAATGGCGGGCCATTTGTTATTTTAGTGGTCGGCGTCAATGGTGTCGGCAAGACCACCACTATCGGCAAGCTGGCGCGACGCTTTCAGCAGCAAGGGAAATCAGTCATGCTGGCGGCCGGTGATACCTTTAGGGCAGCCGCCGTTGAACAGTTACAGATTTGGGGAGAGCGCAACCAGGTCGCTGTTGTCGCACAGCATACCGGCGCCGATAGTGCCTCGGTTATCTTTGATGCCATTGAGTCCGCGCGCGCCAAAGATATAGATGTGATTCTCGCCGACACCGCCGGCCGCCTGCACAATAAAAGCAATTTGATGGAAGAGTTGAAAAAAGTGCGCAGGGTTGCCAGCAAATTCGATGAGAACGCACCCCATGAAGTGCTCTTGGTGCTCGACGCAGGCACCGGACAGAATGCCGTGGCCCAGATGACCGAGTTTCATGCTACGGCGGGTGTAACCGGAATAGCGCTGACCAAATTGGATGGCACCGCAAAGGGCGGGATTATCTTTGCACTGGCGGAGAAGTTTTCTGTCCCCATACGTTTTATTGGCGTGGGTGAGGGGCAGGATGATTTGCAGCCATTTATTGCAGAGGATTTTGTTGCAGCGCTGCTAGACTTAAACCCAGAAGCCAGTCAGGGTAAATAACTGCTTATGATACGTTTCGATAATCTCAGCAAACGTTACACCGGTGGTCTCGAGGCGCTACGCAATGTCAGCTTCGAAATGGACAGCGGTGAAATGGCCTTTCTTACCGGGCACTCCGGTGCGGGTAAGAGCACGCTGCTGAAACTGTTAATGCTTATCGAGCGACCAACCGCCGGCAGCCTGCTGATCAATGGCAAAAACCTCAACCGTTTATCAAAATCCAGAATCCCCTTTTATCGACGCCAGCTCGGCGTGGTCTTCCAAAACCACCAGCTGCTCTTTGACCGCTCCGTATTTGAAAATGTCGCCTTGCCGCTGCAAGTGTCCGGCTACACCCCCGCCGAGATTGGCCGCAGGGTTCGCGCGGCACTGGATGGTGTCGGTCTGCTCGACAGGGAAAAGCACAATCCTATCGAGCTCTCTGGCGGCGAGCAGCAGCGGGTCGGGATAGCCCGGGCAGTAGTGCACAAACCGAAAATACTCTTGGCCGATGAGCCGACAGGTAACCTGGATCCCCAGCTGTCTGCCGAAATTATGGCGCTGTTTAAGCGTTTTCAAGATGTGGGTGTCACGGTCCTGATCGCCACTCACGATATAGATCTGATTAATAAAATGAATCTGCGCATTATGCGTCTCAATCAGGGCGAGTTAGAGCTTGATGGGGTAGCCAATGGCATCGTCTAGTAAATCCCGAGATGCTCAGCGCGCTCAACGGGGCGCCCGAGGCAGCTCGGTCAGCCTTATGGATAAGTGGCGCGGCTACAAATACCACCACCGAACCACGCTGAAGAACAGCTTTGCCAAAATGTTGCGCGAGCCACTGCAGACACTGTTGACCGTTGTGGTTATCGCTATCGCACTCACCCTGCCAACAGCGCTGTATATCAGTGTCGAGAATATCCGCCAGTTAAGTGGCGGTGTTGAGTCTTCGGCACAGATGACAGTGTTTGTAAAAAAAGGTGCACGATCTGGCGCAATTGAAAAGCTTGGCGAGCAGCTGGAAAAATTGTCTGGCGTCGCCTCCGTCAGCTATATTTCCGCGCAAGCGGCACTAGAAGAATTTAATACGCTGTCCGGCTTTGGTTCGGCGCTGCAATATCTGGATGAAAATCCGCTACCAGAAGCATTTCTGGTTAAGCCCCTGTTGCTAAATGACTCCGCCAAGCTGGTCGCCGAGATCCGCCAGATAACCCTGGTTGAAGATGTGCAGCTGGATATGGAGTGGTTGCGCAGGCTCGATGCGCTGTTGGATATGGGCAGAAAGTTAGTACTCGCACTTGGCGCAGCACTTGGCATAGGTGTAATTCTCGTAGTTGGTAACACCATACGGCTGGCGATTCAAAGTCGCCGTGATGAAATTGTGATCGTTAAATTGGTCGGCGGCACAGACGCCTATGTGCGCAGACCATTTTTGTATACTGGACTGTTATTTGGCTTTTTCGGCGCCTTTATTGCCGCATTAATGCTGATTGGACTGGGTTTCTGGCTGGAGCCATCGGTCAATAAATTGGCAAGCCTCTACCAGAGTCAGTTTAGATTGACTGGCCTGGGAGTCACTGGATTTATCGCGCTGCTGGGAATTGGGGGTGCTGTGGGACTCGCTGGCGCCTGGATATCTGTTGGTCAGCACATGCGTGACATCAAGCCGCGCTAGATTGATCTATAATCTTCATGGGGACAATTCGCGGTAAGTGATACACCGTTAGCACCGCAGCGTATATTTATCTGTGTATCTAGCTGGAGAGCAGTAGGCCAGCCCTTTGAGAGGTATTTCAGGCATAGCTTTAAGGGCTAGGAACAACCGATCAATTAATGATAGAATTATCGACCGACTATTAAAAGAGCGTTTTATGAGCAAAGCCCTTCAAACAATGGAGTGGATGGCACCCGGCGGCAACCTGAATGCGTACA
>JABBBF010000231.1 GCA_018607545.1 SAR92 clade bacterium
GATAACCATAGCCCTGACCAAGGGTCGAATATTAAAAGAGACATTGCCGCTTTTGGCGCGCGCTGGAATTGTTCCTGCAGAAGATGTTTTTTCCAGCCGCAAACTGGTATTTCCCACCAATCGTGACAATGTGCGGTTAATTATTTTGCGCGGTTCCGACGTTGCCACCTATGTGCAGTTTGGTGCCGCAGATATAGGTGTCGCCGGTAAAGATATGCTTCTTGAGCATCAGGGTGACGGCTACTACGAGCCCCTGGATCTGGGTATTGCCCGCTGCAAATTGATGACCGCCGTGCCTGTGGGCTCCACCCAGCAGCACAGCAGACTGCGCGTGGCGACCAAATATATCAATGTGGCGCGCCAGCACTATGCCGAGCAGGGCAGGCAGGCCGACCTGATTAAACTCTACGGTGCTATGGAGCTTGCGCCGATACTCGACCTTGCCCAGGAGATTGTCGATATAGTCGATACCGGCAATACCCTCAAGGCCAATGGCCTTGAAGCCCGCGAAGAGATCGCCGAGATCAGCTCGCGACTGATCGTCAATAAAGCGGCAATGAAAACCAAATTTGTCGAAGTTCAGGCAATTATCGATGCACTTAAAGAGGCGGTGGAGAACAAACAATGACCGTTGCTATCAGCAAGCTGCGCGCCAGCGACAAGGGTTTCGAGCAAACCCTTGAAAAGCTGATCGCCTGGGATATGGTCTCAGATACTGCGGTTGAAGAAACCGTTAGCGGTATTCTGCGACAGGTTAGAGCGGAGGGTGATCAGGCACTGGTCACATTGACCAACCGTTTTGATCGCCGACAGGTTGAGACTATCGACCAGTTGTGGATATCCGCCGAACAACTTCAGGAGGCGCTGGCATCCATTGACAGCGAATCCCGTCAGGCGCTGGAGACAGCTGCCACAAGAATTCGTGACTACCACAATCACCAGACTCAGGAATCCTGGCAGTACCAGGAAGCCGATGGCACAACTCTGGGGCAGCAGATCACCCCTCTGGATCGGGTCGGTATCTATGTGCCCGGCGGCAAGGCCAGCTACCCCTCTTCAGTCTTGATGAACTGTATTCCAGCTCGGGTTGCCGGTGTCAATGAAGTGATTATGATGGTGCCTGCGCCGGATGCAGAATTGAGTCCTATGGTTCTGGCTGCCGCCGCCATTGCCGGGGTTGATCAGGTATTTACCATTGGCGGTGCCCAGGCAGTTGCCGCCCTGGCCTATGGCACCGAGACAGTGCCAAAAGTCGATAAGATTGTCGGCCCCGGCAATATCTATGTGGCCACCGCCAAGCGTATGGTGTTTGGCTCTGTAGGTCTGGATATGGTCGCTGGTCCCAGTGAGATACTGGTGGTCTGCGATGGTCAAACCGACCCTGACTGGATTGCCATGGACCTGTTTTCCCAGGCCGAGCACGATGAAGATGCCCAGTCTATTTTTATCTCTTGGGATAAAGATTATATAGAGGCAGTACACAGCAGTATGAGCAGGCTGTTGCCGGAGATGGAACGTAAAGAAATTATCCGCCAATCTCTAGAGCGCCGCGGTGCCCTAATTGAAGTTGCCGACGAGCAGCAGGCCATTGAGTTAATCAATCGTATCGCGCCAGAGCACCTCGAGTTATCCGTGGAAGACCCCCTGGTCTGGCTGCCAAAAATCCGTCATGCCGGCGCTATTTTTATGGGTCGCCACACCGCCGAGGCGCTGGGTGATTACTGTGCCGGACCAAACCATGTGCTGCCGACATCGGCGACGGCGCGTTTTTCATCGCCTCTGGGTGTCTATGATTTCCAGAAGCGCAGCTCATTGATTTACTGTTCAGAGCAGGGCGCCTCTGAATTGGGTAAAGTAGCCTCTGTGCTGGGTCGTAGCGAATCGCTGACGGCTCACGCGCGGTCGGCTGAATATCGAATTAAAAGCACAAAATAAGAGAGTGCTAACAGCTATGGTTTTGAAGAGTTATGAGTAAGTACTGGAGTAATTTTGTTGCCAGCCTCGACCCCTATACGCCAGGGGAACAGCCGGCTATTAATAATCTGACCAAGTTAAACACCAATGAAAATCCCTACGGGCCATCGCCAAAAGTACTGCAGGCAATGGAAGATGCGGTTAATGGGGACTTGCGGCTCTACCCCCCACCCAATGCAGATCAGCTTAAGCAGACCATCGCTGATTATTACCAACTAAATACAGATCAGGTATTTGTTGGCAATGGTTCCGATGAAGTGCTGGCCCATGTGTTTAACGCTCTTTTCCGTCAGACCCAGGGCATACTGTTTCCCGATATCAGCTACAGCTTTTATCCGGTTTACTGTGGTCTCTACGCTATTCAGTACAGCCGGGTGCCATTGGCAGAGGACTTCTCGCTGGATCTGGATAAATACTGTCGCCCCAATGGTGGCATTATTTTTCCCAACCCCAATGCTCCCACGGGCCGATTGCTGGCACTGGATGCCATTGAGACGCTGCTGCAGTCAAACCGCGACTCGGTGGTGGTTGTAGATGAAGCCTATATAGATTTTGCCGACAGCGGTTCCAGTGCTGTGGCGCTGGTCAACCAGTACGACAACCTTTTAGTGGTGCAGACCATGTCCAAATCCCGCTCACTGGCGGGCTTGCGGATTGGTTATGCCATGGGCTCCGCTGAGCTGATCGAAGGTCTTGAGCGGGTTAAAAATAGTTTTAATTCCTACCCCCTTGGACATGTGCAGATTGCCGCAGGTGTTGCATCGTTTAAAGACAATCAATATTTTCAAGAGATGCGTCAGTTAGTGATCAACAGCAGAAAAAAGCTAACGCAACAGCTTGAAACAATGGGATTTGAGGTTTTGCCGTCGGCGGCCAATTTTGTATTTGTTCGTCACTGTGACTTCAGTGCAGACGTTTTGGCTCAGTCACTGCGTGAGAAAAATATTATTGTGCGCCACTTTAACAAGCCGCGTATCAATGAGTTTTTGCGTATCACTGTGGGTAGCGAAGAGCAGAATCAACTGTTGATCGATAGTCTAAGCTCTATTTTTGAAAGTTAAGGCTAGAGGCTAGTTTCCAGAATTGGTCGGTCTTATTCCGGCCACTGCAGTGACCTCAAAGGTTTCACCCTGTCGCCAAATCTCCAGCTCAATCGGTGTTCCAGGGGCCACATTGGCAATCTGGTTGACGCTGGTCTGGCGGTCACTGACCGGCTCACCATTGATGGCAATCACTATATCCCCGGGCTGTATTCCCACTAGATGCGCTGGGCTGCTATTGTAGATGGCGCGGACTAATAGTCCGTAGGTAATGCTTAGGTTGAGTCGCTTGGCAATCTGCGGCGTTAGCGGAAATGCCTCCATTCCAACCCAGCCACGCACCACATAGCCGTAGCTGATAATGTCTTTGAGCACTTTTGACGCCGTATTCGCTGGAATAGCAAAGCTGATTCCAGCCGAGCCAGACTGGTTCAGGATGGCGGTATTAATACCCAGCAAATTGCCATAGCTATCTACCAGTGCACCGCCAGAATTGCCCGGATTAATATCCGCATCGGTCTGGATAAAGTTCTCAAAGGTATTTAAACCCAGGCCATTACGTCCCTTGGCGCTGATGATGCCCTGGGTTACGGTTTGTCCAACGCCATAGGGATTGCCGATCGCCAATACCACATCACCGATTTTGGCCTGAGCCGGTTCGCCGATAGAGATTGGCTGCAGGTTGTTGCTGGCGATTTTAAGTACTGCCAGATCTGTCTCTGGATCCTTGCCGACCACAGTAGCTGCCGCTTCGGTACCGTCGTAGAGCAACACCAGAATCTGGTCTGCGCCGTCGATAACATGATTGTTGGTCAGAATAAAACCATCGCTCTGCATAATCACGCCAGAGCCCAGTGAGGATTGAACACGCTGCTGGGGTTTATCAAACAGGCGTCTGAAATAGGGGTCATCCAGCAGCGGATGTTTAGCTGACTTGGTAACTTTGCGAGTGTAGATATTAACTACCGAGGGTGCTGCGCGCATTACTGCATGGGAGTAGGATGCTGGGCCAGACCACTGGTTGGTTGATCCGTTTTGCTGCAGATCCATCATGGCCTGATCAGCTGAATCAGGCTGCTGGCGAAACTCCGGAAACACCAGCAGTAACAGAGCCGCAACAAACAACCCGACCAGTACCGGCTTGCCGATGTAACCTACAATAAACTTTACTGTGCGATTATTTGTCACGCTTAAACCTTGAGTCATTACTTTGTTCTGGACACTGCTCTAGATTATGGCACAAAAATTTAACGGTTTAGCGCAATAAGTTGGAAAGTCTTGGGTCCGGTGTTTTTGCTTTGCGGTAGACCAGAATCACATGACCTATGGATTGAACTAATTGGGCATTGTTATCTTTGCAGATAGTCTCGGTCAGCGCTTTCTTGGCATCGCGGTCGTCAGCCACCAGTTTAATCTTGATTAACTCGTGGTCATTGAGTGCTCGAGCAATCTCGGCACTGACATTTTCGCTGAGACCATTGCCTGCAACTGTCACCACAGGTTTAAGATTATGGCCTAATCGACGTAAATGTTTTTTATCCTCGTTGGAACTTGTCATAATGCGGGGCTCATTCTATAAGTCGGACTTTTTAACGGTCAGACATTTTAAAGGGCGGACTTTTTAAAGACCGATCTTTCTAAAGGTCGGCCATTCTAGCGAAAACAACAGCATGGCGAAATCTAAAAATCGTAGTTGGATAAAACAACATGTAAAAGATCCCTAT
>JABBBF010000116.1 GCA_018607545.1 SAR92 clade bacterium
CGTCCTACACCAGGCACCATGTGAATATCACCATGGTAAAAGCCAAGGCCAGTGGCAACTATATCAACTCAATGCTGGCACTTCGCGAAGCCCTAGACTCCGGTTGCGACGAAGCGATTATGCTCGACCCGGAAGGCTATGTTGCCGAGGGTAGCGCAGAAAACTTCTTTATTGTTCGCGATGGGGTTATCTACACGCCGGATTTAACCTCCTGCCTTGACGGTATTACCCGCGATACAGTCTTTAAGCTGGCTGCAGATCAGGGTATCGAAGTGCGCGAAAAACGTATTAGCCGCGACGAAGTTTATATCAGTGATGAAGCCTTCTTCACCGGAACTGCTGCAGAGGTTGTACCGATTCGCGAATACGATAGTCGAATTATTGGCAGCGGTAAGCGCGGCCCGATTACCACTGTGCTGCAAGCTGCCTACTTTGATCTGGTGCGTGGTAAAAACGACAAGTACCAGAACTGGTTAGCGCCAGTTGCTTAATAAGCATTAGCTCGGGAATTATTGATAATCATGGCACAAGAAATAGTCAATGTACTCTGCATGAAGTGGGGCACCAAGTACTCAGGGGACTATGTAAATACCCTGTACTCCATGGTCGCCCGCAATATGAACCGCGACTTTCGTTTTATCTGCCTGACTGAAGATGGCAGCGGATTAAATGAACATGTTGAAGTCTTCCCGCTTCCGGAACTGTCGGTTGATCTTGGCGGCCCGGAGCGCGGCTGGAACAAGCTGGCGGTTTTTGCTGAGACCCTCTATGACATCAAGGGCCAAGTGCTGTGCCTGGATCTGGATTTAATTATTACCGGCAGTCTGGATGATCTGTTTGATTATCCGGGTGAAGTGATGATTATTAAGGACTGGATTAAAAAGGATGGCACCGGTAACTCATCGGTCTACCGCTTTGAAGTCGGCGCCCATCCGGAAGTACTTGCCGAATTTGAGAAAAACTTCGAGCAAATCAAAAAGACCCATCGCAATGAACAGGAATACCTGTCCGCTGCACTGATGGCAAAAAATGCACTGGTCTACTGGCCGGATAAATGGTGCCGCAGCTTTAAGCGTCACTGCATTAAACCCTTCTCGTTATTTGTTGCCCGCGAGACAGAAATGCCTGAGGACACTCGCGTACTGGTATTTCATGGCAAACCCGATCCCCATGAGGCAATCGCGGGAGTGAGCGGCAAATGGTATCGACGCTTTAAGCCGGCAAAGTGGGTGGCTGAGCACTGGCATTAGGGCTACTTAATTAAGAATTACCAGGACGGTAAGAATTTAGAATATGGATGTTCTCTTTATTTCAAAGCATGGTTCCATGTACAGATACTTCCAGTATTTGAAAAAGAACCTCAATCTGCGTTCGACAGTCTGTGATTTCACGCCTAAATTCTATTTTAAGCTTCAAGCTCCGCCTCTTTCAGTCGGCGAAATTAATACAGGCACTGAATTCCATTTGCAGCGCAAAAAAGCCAAATATAACTTTCCTGAGTGGCTGTGGTGGGGTTTGGAATTCTATTATGAGGCTAAATTTAAGTTTTATTATCGTCAATTTTCTGGACTAATTGATAACTACAAGCCTCGGTGTATCGCCCTGTGGAATGGCCATAGACTCCCCGAGCAGGCGATAAAGGTTTTAGCAATAAAGTTAAATATCCCCGTGGTTCATTTTGAAAATGGCCTGTTACCTGACACCACCACATTTGATATCTGCGGCGTCAATAATGCCAACAGCCTGCCAAGGGACGTCCAGTTTTATAGAGAGTATAAAAATAAAAGCACCCTTATTGGTCGCGAGTTAGTTACCAGAAAATTTCACCGGTCAAAAAAATCTCATGCAAAAAATAAAAACTTCTACGCAGCTCTGCCTGATAAATATATGTTTGTTCCTTTTCAGGTGAAATTTGATAGCCAGATTTTATTGAATTCAAAAAATATAAAAAGCATGACAGATCTGTATCAATGGATTCAGTTTGCTGAGCAAAACAGCGATCAACCCTTAAAGTTTGTTATAAAAGAACATCCATCAGATCCACATAAGTACACCGAACTTTACAATAAAAATCCAAATATCATTTTTAGTAACAGAAATACAAAAGAGCTTATAGAGAGAGCTGATGCAGTTATCACGGTAAATTCCAGTGTTGGTCTGGAAGCCATACTTTTACACAGGCGGGTGATTGTTCTCGGTGAAGCCTGTTACGGCATTGAGGGATTGTGTCATCCGGTGAAAACTAAGCAGCAGCTGTTAGAGGTAATTGACCAGCTCTCCACATCGGAGTTGGATATTTCCCTGGTAGAAAAATTTCTCGCTTACCTACAATGCGAATACTGCGTTCCCTCTTCGTGGCGAAATCCTGATAGGAAGCATATAGATAGTCTGGTTAAAAAATTCACAACTATTTTAAATCAAAATACACAAATAAAGTCATAGTTTGCTTAAACCTTTCCCTATTATTTCTGCAATGTAGAAACTGTATATATTTATAAATATTCTTATATACTATCGTGTAGTGGTTATTTTCCGATAGCATAATATTATGATGACACCTCTAACGCTTGTTATTAACCTGGATAAAAGTCATCAGCGACTAGAGCGTATCTCTGCGCGTCTAAATCAGCTCGGCTTGCCGTTTGAGCGTGTTCCTGCAGTCTATGGTGCCAGTTTAAGTGCCGTGGAGTTGAAGGAATTTTACAGTCATACATTAAATGCCAAAAGTTATCGCCGACCATTAAGCAATGCCGAGATAGGCTGTTATCTTAGTCATCTCAAAGCCTGGCAAACAATTGTCGATAGACAGTTGCCCTGTGCTCTGGTGATTGAGGATGACCTGATTATTGATGACGAGCTCAAGGTCTTTATGCACAAACTGAGTCGTTCGACCGCTGACTGGGATGTGGTTAAATTTTACTGCCGCAAATCGAGTCCCAGGATTACTTCCCGTGAACCTATTGGTCGCAGCCATGATCTATGTCGATTTCAGAAAATCCCTATTGGCAATTTGGCTCAGTTGGTAAGCCTGAATGGGGCAAAAAAAATACTTGCCGCACGCCAAAAATTTGGCCGCCCAGTCGATGTTGACATTCAGCATTGGTGGGAAGCTGATTTAAATGTATTAGGCATCTTCCCGTCAGTTGTCCATGTGATACAAAATGCTGAGAGCGATATTGATCAGCAGGGTGCGAGAGACAACAAAGGGCGAAAATTTAGTCCATGGCGCGGAGCTCTATTGAGGGCAAGCTATGAGTACAGGCTACGTGCAACCGTAAACAATACACCAATTCCAAGATTGCTAGATTAATGAAAATCATATTAAAAATGAGGTTTTAATGAGAGGCTTTAGGCGAGATATTGCCGATTTGCCGGCAAATTTAAAGGCATTAAAAGAAACCAAAAAGAGCAAAAAGCCTTATCAGCGTATTCGTTACTTTGATGCAGTGGCCAACTGGGGTGATCATATTAACCCTTATATCATTGAGAAAATGACCGGAAAAACTATTCTGCAAAGCACCTTTGGTTGGACTGAGCATCTGTTGGCGGTTGGCAGCATTCTTCGTAACGCGAACAGAAATACTATTGTCTGGGGTTCAGGATTTATTTCTGAGACCTCGAGATTTAGAGGCGCGCCGAAAAAAATTGCTGCGGTCAGAGGCCCTCTTACCGGTCAGCGGCTGACTGATCTTGGCTATGAAAATCCACAGATCTATGGTGATCCAGCATTGCTGATGCCGCGCTTCTACAGCCCGAAAGTAGACAAACAACATAAAATTGGCTTAGTGGCTCATTACGCTGAGAAAAACGATGAGATCGTTAAGCATCTGGCGTCGCTTGGTATTTATCTTGTCGATATCCAGTTGCCCGTTGAAACATTTGTTGATGAGCTCTGTAAGTGTGAAACGATTATCTCCTCATCAATGCATGGGCTAATTGCCGCTGATGCCTATGGTATTCCAAACCGTTGGTTAATGCTGTCAGATAAATTGGTGGGCGGTGAGTTTAAATTCCAAGATTACTACAACGCCATTGGGATATTTGATGAAACTCCTATCAAAACAGCAGAGCTTGCTTCGATAGATAGTCTGGATGCATTGATAGCTCTTACCAGTAGAAAAGAAATAAAGCTCGATTTGGATAAGCTATACGACGCTTTTCCGGTTTAGCTCTGGGGCTTGAGCTGATTTATCTGGCATGGTTTGAGTGAGCTGTTTCTGCTATGTTGTTCGGTAATATTATTACTCTATTACTGCCATGATTAGACTTATTTATTCCGCGCTGTTTTATCTATTGTTGCCGGTTATTATTGTGCGGCTGCTTTTTCGCGCAATTAAAGCCTCTGCTTATGCACATCGTTGGGTAGAGCGCTTTGGTTTTGTCGCTGCAACCAAAGTCACAAAAGAGATCATATGGCTGCACGCTGTCTCTGTGGGCGAAACTCTCGCCGCCGTGCCGCTAGTAAAAGCTCTGCAAGCAAAATATCCCGACTATCGTTTAATCGTTACCTGTATGACCCCCACCGGATCCGAGCGTATTAGTGCCGCCTTTGGCGATTCTGTAGATCACTGCTATGCACCCTATGATATGCCAGATTCCGTGGCGCGTTTCCTAAACCGGGTAAAGCCGAAAATATTAATTATTATGGAGACCGAGCTGTGGCCAAATACCATCGCCGCCTGCCATAAGCGCA
>JABBBF010000062.1 GCA_018607545.1 SAR92 clade bacterium
ATTTCTGAGCTTTTGATGAATTTTTGTTCCAGTTGCGGCCAGTCCGTTATAAAAAAAATCCCTGAGGGCGATAATCGTGAACGCCATGTCTGCGAACACTGCCTGACTATTCACTACGAAAACCCAAGGGTTATCGCAGGAGTGCTGCCGACATACCAGGACCAGGTTCTGCTCTGCCGAAGAGCTATTGAACCGCGCCATGGTTTCTGGACACTGCCCGCTGGATTTCTGGAAAACGGCGAGTCGTCATTACAGGGGGCATTGCGCGAATGTGAAGAGGAGGCCAATGCCCAAGTTGTCGCTCCCGAGTTATACGCACTGTTTGATATTCCGCAGATTAATCAGGTCTATGTTTTCTATCGCGCGCAACTGGCCGAACCTGTATTTAACCCAACCTTCGAGTCATCGGAAGTAGCGCTGTTTGATGAGGCGGATATACCCTGGACTGAGCTGGCCTTCCCCGTTGTCGAACTGGCCCTGCACCACTTCCTCAATGACCGTGAGAGCGGTAACTTCATTGTTCGTCATGAAGAGATAAAACGCCCCTGGAAAAGCCGGCGCCCTATCTCATAATGCCTGGCTTTCTCTTAAGCCCCTGAAATCTTGCGTTATTAAAAATGCAGCTGAAATGCTAGGTAGTAGCCTTCAAAGGTTGCATCCGACTGCAGATCATCCAAGTCATCCAGCTCAACTGACATGGAACGGTAACCGAGGACCAAACCTGTATCCACTGCCGGTAATAGGTCAAACTCGTAAGTTAGCTGTGCCGCCCAATCGACCAATTTGAATTCATCGATATTAATCCAATTGGCAATCATATGGGCCGAGAGTCCGGTTAGGGGGAAATCTACCCCAACCTGACCATAGAGCAGTGGCCCTATGGCATCCAGATCGATGGATTCCTGCTGACTGACACCGACTAGACTCGCCTCACCATCAAATGCACGAGCGGTAATACCAAGATCGAGATCCACCACATTGTCGAGAACCTCATAATATAAAGTGGCATCTGTGTGGCTTAGATCCAGAGAGACCTCAACCTGCTCATCACTGATAAAGGGATTGCCATTGAGGTCGGTGCCGGCGGTTACCAGGGCACTGCCAGTCCAGTCCATTTCACTCTGCTGCAGGCGGATATTCGGCAATAGAGGAACTGGGTGTTCGAGGGCGATAAAAATAAACTGATTATTTTGCTCGTCGAGATTTAACGTTGATTCAAGGTCAATATCGCTGCGTCCAATACTACCTTCCGGACTGGCCTGCCACGAGCCTCCACCAATAGTGAGGCCAACAATATCGGCGGCTGCGGTTAACGGGCTTAGAGTTATAGCGACAATTAATAAACTGCGAAATGAAATCATTGGTCTTCCCTGGGTGGTTTAATTTTGGATCATCATAGTGATTTGTGTCGTGAATTGGTGTGACGGGTTACCGAAATTAGCTTGTTAATGACCATAAAAAAACCCCGTGCTTCTAAAGTACGGGGTTTTTTGTGAGGCTCTGGAAAATTATAACTTTTCCGAGTGCTCGGACAGATATTCAGCCACACCAGCAGTGGTATCTTTCATGCCTGCATCACCTTTATTCCAACCTGCAGGGCAAACTTCGCCGTGCTCTTCGTGGAAGTTTAGTGCGTCAACCATACGCAGCATCTCGTCAACATTGCGACCCAGTGGCAGATCATTAACCACCTGATGACGAACCATACCCTCTTCATCAATAAGGAAAGAGGCGCGGAATGCTATACCAGCTTCCGGATGCTCAACATCGTAAGCATTGCAGATCTCATGCTTAACATCAGCAACCAATGTGTATTTCACCTGACCAATACCGCCATCATTGATAGCAGTGTTTCGCCATGCGTTGTGAGAGAACTGAGAGTCGATTGAAACACCGATAACTTCTACACCGCGGCTCTGGAATTCTGCATAACGGTGATCAAAGGCGATCAACTCAGATGGGCAGACAAAGGTGAAATCCAAAGGGTAAAAGAAGATAACTGCTTTTTTGCCTTTGATGCTCTCTGCAAGATTATAATTTTCGACAATTTCGCCGCTTCCAGTTACTGCTGCTGCAGTAAAGTCAGGTGCTGACCTTCCAACTAATACACCCATTTCAATTCTCCTGTGATAAAGGTTAGTAAAAAATATAACTATAAAGAACCGCGAGCCATTTGACTCGCAGCATTAATATGTAGGATTACTCCGCAGCTGGTGCCGCTTCATCAATCAATGGCTTTAGCTCGCCCTTTTCATGCATCTCAGTGACAATATCACAGCCACCGATAAGCTCGCCATTAACCCACAGCTGTGGGAAAGTCGGCCAGTTGCCAAAGGTTGGCAAGTTAGCACGAATCTCTGGGTTAGATAGAATATCTACATAGGCAAAACGCTGACCACAACCCATTAGGGCCTGAACGGTACGAGCAGAAAAGCCACACTGGGGCTGATTCGGCGAACCTTTCATATAAAGAATAATAGTGTTTTTTTCTACCTGATCACGAATGGTTTCCATAATGTCCATAAAGACAAATTCCTCTGAATTAATATGCTGCTACAAATAAGGACTATTTTAACCGTTTACGCGCATGTGCGACAGCACCGAAACCTATTATTTATACAATTTCGATAGTTACGCGGTAACTAGGAAACTAGATTGATTTTCACCTAACCTTTAAATGCAAATGAGAACGATTTGCATTTGCGTTTGGTTCTCAGTATAGTCGCACCTCAATTTGACCAGCTCTAAATGATCCCCAGCAGACTGTTTAGGCTTAAACGCAATATCTATAAGGAAGCAATGAAATGAAGAAGCAACTTCTCGCCATTTTAATTGGCTTGAGTTTCGCTGCTACTACCCAGGGAGCAGCGCCCAGCACAGAGGAAATGTGGCAAATTATCCAGAAGCAGCAAGCGGAAATCTCTGCGCTTCAAAACCAGTTAAACAAAAATAATTCACGCTTAACTGAGACTGAAATCATCGCTGAAGCAACCATCAGCGCTGTCGAAGAAATCTCTCTGGCCCCCGCCGCCAGCAAGAAAACCCATATCGGTGGCTATGGTGAGCTGCACTACAACAATCTGGAAAAAGATGATGGTAGCGGCGATAAAGATGAAGTGGATTTCCACCGCTTTGTCCTGTTTACCTCTCACCAATTTACCGACAGCATTCGTTTTTTCTCCGAGCTGGAAATTGAGCACAGTATTGCCGGCGACGGACAGGTCGGTGAAGTTGAACTGGAACAGGCCTATATAGAATGGGATATGGCTAATAACAAAACTGCCAAGGCAGGCCTGTTCCTTATGCCTGTAGGTATTCTCAATGAGACCCACGAGCCTGATACTTTCTACGGTACAGAGCGAAATGCTGTCGAGAAAAACATTATTCCGGCCACCTGGTGGGAAGCCGGTGCCTCTCTTAGCGGTGAATTGTCACCAGGTCTAAGATACGACGTTGCTGCTCACTCGGGACTGTTTCTCGCTGACGGTGAATACAAGCCTCGTGATGGCCGCCAGAAGGTGGGTAAAGCTAAGGCCGACGATATGGCATTTACAGGTCGCCTGAAATATACCGCTATTCCTGGGTTGGAACTGGCTGCATCCCTGCAAATGCAAACTGATATGCATCAGGGTGAAGGCGACAAGATTGAGGGCACATTGTTTGAAACTCATGTTGCCTGGCAGAAGGATGATTTTCAGCTGCGCGCACTCTACGCTACCTGGGACTTTGATGATGCTATTAACAGCATTAAAGCCGGTGCCGACGAGCAGACGGGTTTCTACATTGAGCCTTCCTATAAGATCACCGACAAAATTGGTGTCTTTGCCCGCTACAGCGAGTATGACAATACTGCCGGCAGCGCCTCCGACAGTGCAGTTGAGCAAATGGATATTGGTATGAACTACTGGCTGCACCCCAATGTTGTCTTTAAAATTGATTACCAAAATCAAGACAACAGCTCGGGCACAGGTAGCGATGGTATCAATCTTGGTGTTGGCTTCTCTTATTAAAAAGATAGCGTTGAATGTTTAACCATGTTTTAAAAAACCTTATCAGTAAAGTCATTTTTACCAGCTTGCTGACCACAACCCTCCTGGCATCTCCGCAGTTGAGTGCCAAGGGGGTTTATCAGTCTGGGCCGGATTTTGTTGCCGAGGTTTTTGCACCCCAGCAACCCGAGCCCGGTGTGCTCTGGCTCAACAAGAGCATTCGCCAACAGGCTGAAAAGATATTAGGTCATAAGGTTTTGGGGTTGCGGGTTCGCTATCATCAATCAGCTGGCAAGACAGTATGGATTCTCAACGAAATTGGCAAGGAGATGCCAATCACCATAGGTGTGGTAATCGATCAGGGTAAAATTTCCAGGGTGAAAATTCTCGCTTACCGGGAGAGTCGCGGTGGTGAAGTGCGCTATCCTGCCTACATGGCGCAGTATCAGGGAGCAACACTGAGCGACGGATACAAGCTGGACAAATCTATTGATGGTATTACCGGCGCAACGCTCTCCGTATGGGCAGTAAATAAGGTAGCGGCACTGGCTTTGTATTATCATAGCCAGGCAATGACGCAGCCTGAATCCACAAAGCAGACAAGCGAGTCTCGGTGAAATCTAGCAATTCCGTAAAAACAAATATTATCTGGCATCGCCGTCTCGGCCTGTCAGTTTTTC
>JABBBF010000153.1 GCA_018607545.1 SAR92 clade bacterium
CCAGATGGCGGCGGTCTTTGACCTGACTCCAGAGTTTGCCATCGGAAAAGGTGCCGGCACCGCCTTCACCAAATTGCACATTGGAGTCGCTATCTAATTTGCGCTTGCGCCAAAAGCCCCAGGTGTCCTGAGTGCGTTGGCGCACCTCGCGACCGCGTTCGACAACGATGGGTTTTAAGCCCATCTGTGCCAGTACCAGTGCGGCGAGTATTCCGCAGGGGCCAAAGCCAATAATAATCGGTCGCTGTTGATTGCCTGCGGGAAAGTCTGTGGCTGCCTGGGCAACAAATTTATAGTTGGTGTCCGGGCTGGGTCCTACACGGGGCAGGGCGGGGGTTGTTTCCAGGATACGCTTTTCTGCGCTGTCACTAAGTTCAATATCAAACTGGTAGATCAGCAGGATATTGCCTTTTTTGCGGGCATCATAGCTGCGTTTGTAGATGCTAAAGCCGAGTAGCTCTTCAGTAGAGATTTTAAGGGTTCTTAGAATAGCCTCAGATAAATCATTCTCTGTGTGGTTGAGGGGTAATTTAATTTCGCTGAGTCTGAGCATGGTGGCTTATGGCCTGGCTTAAAATGACTTGAAAGGTGCCGGATTCTAGCATAAATGCCCCGGCCTTTTCTGAGCGACAGGCTCTGTTGCAACAGGCTAAAAATAGCGTTTAATCTCTGCCGAAAATCCACGACCTTCACCCACAAAGTAGCGGTAACTGCCAAAGGCGAAGTCAGCGCGATCGGCAATACGCTTATCGCCGATATTAGTGGCTCGCAGTCGCAGTTGCCAAGAATCGTAGTTCTGTTGCCAAACTAGATTAAGCAGATTGTGTCCGGGATATTTATGGGCGTTAACAGCATCGAGGAAGTAACTGCCGAGATACAGCCATTCAAGCTCGGCGCTGGTCTGTTCAGAGTGTTGATAGCGCAGGTGAGCGCTGCCCTGATGGCGCGGTGCGGTATCTATATCATTACCGTTGACGGCAACGCCATTGAGTGGGCTGCTTTTTATATAGAGATGTTTAGCCCAGGCACCGGCTGTAGCAATCTGCCATGAAGGGTTAATGGCATAACCCAGCTGCCATTCAATACCCTGATGGCTGGTCTCACCATCACTGACCACAAAGCCGTCGGAGTCTTTGAGAATTACCTGTTGTTTATCCATATGGTAGAGATTAAGTTCTGCGCTGAGGGCATTTGTGTAAAAACGCAAACCGGCTTCAAAACTCTCTAACTGCTCAGGTTTTATATCGCTGATTTCCTGCTCTTTCTGGAGACGGTATAGCTCATTGATCTGTGGTGCTCGATAGGCGCTGGCGATACGACTATAGAGGGATAACTGAGGGTTGATCTGGTATTTAACACCCAACTGAAAGTTGAAGTTATCAATGTTGTCGGAGCGATCTGCCGGGCGGAAGTAACGGCAGCTGCCATCAGTAGAATTACAGGCGCCGCCATCATCTCTGGTGGTTCCTGCGAGCATATTATTTTGGTAGTCGTAGTTAATAGTTTCGGCGCGCAGACCGACTTCGGCAGTTAGCTGATCGCTTGGTTTCCACTCAAGGTTGGCAAAGGCGGCGAGTTGTTGGCTATCGACCTCAAAGTCATAGTGCTGGCCCTGATAGCGGACATTGTCCGCAGTGCCAAGGGGGTTGGCCTGAAACTCCTCCACCCACATGCGGGCCCATTCAAGATCAGCACCCAGCCATAGGCTGGTATTGTTGTTTAAGCTTTGTTTTAAGCTCGATTGAATGCCACCACTGGTCTGGCCATTTTTCTCCAGAGGTTTTCCGGGCAGATAGTGCTGTAGAAAATTCATACTGCTATGGCGCAGATAGGGGGTTATTTGCCATTGGTTTGCGTTATTGCCGGTACCAGAGATTTGGCTTGAAAGTCTTAATGCCTGTGCATCTCTAAAGGCTTCGGGATTTGGGTTGGTTTTCCATAGCAATGGGTCTTGATAAGTGTTTTTACCGCGAATATAGCCTGCGGTTTCCTGGTTGAGATTGACCATTGAAAGATGGGTTTTGCTGCTGAAATGGCTGCCAGTCCACTGATGTTTTAGGGATAGCTTTTGCTGCTCAAAACCTGAGTCGTCTTTAAAGCCGCCGTCTTTTACCCCATTCGCGGCGATCTGCCACTGTTGGGCGCCGCGCTCTTGGTTCCAGCCGAGTTTAATACGATTGTAATCGTGACTGGCGGTCTCCACAGATAGAGCGTTGCGGTTAATATCGGGAGAAAGCGTATTGATAACCCCGTGCATGGCATTGGAACCATAAAAGACTGTGCCCGGGCCGCGCCAGATTTCCAGGCCAGCGGCCTGTTCGCTATTTACTTCAAATAGCTGATTGACATTGCAGAGCCCGGTGGGGCGAATGGGTAGCCCATCTTCACTGGTTTGAATTTCACCACAGCTGCCGGCACCGGTAAAAACCGGTGAGCGCACAGCGGCGAGCAGTTCCTGGCCATTGCCGCGGCTCAGCCATACGCCGGGAAGGCGGGCGGCAGCCTGGTTGATATGGGCATGTCCGACCAATTCCAGTTCGCTACGGGTGACCTGCCCAATGGCGCCAATTAGGTTGTCGATGGATTGGCTGTCACGGCGACCGGTAACAATAATGGTTTCAATGCTTATATCAGGGTCACTATTGAATTCTGCTGTCCCTGCATCAGCATGGGCTGAAATGTTAGGTAAAAGGCTTAACAGCAGGAGCAGGGCAGGTATTAATCTGGCAATAGTTATCATAAATATAGGCTTCAAAATTATCAGTCATTAGGTATTTAGGTGGTTCATTATAATTAGCTTATTGGCTTTAGATAGTAGCAACCCAATTTCCGCCGCAGGGCGTATTTAAAACAGGCATAACTCTGGAAATTGAAAAGGATTGTTATTTTGACTATTGCACTGTCGAAGCTGGAAAAATATTTTGTCGTGGATAAGCTGATTTTTCACTCAGTGGATCTAAGTCTCTATCAGGCCTCGGCCATTATTGATGGGGAAGAACAGTATGTTACCGACGATAAAGGCGTTCTTATAAGATCAATTAACCTGGTTGAATTGCAAAAGCGCATGCGCGAAGTTTCTGCGAGTAAAACCGTACTGCGGCATACCAGCGCCTACGATGAAATGATTGGCGGCGCTGAAAAACCAGCGACTAATGCCCTCGAAGTCCCTCTGGCAGATAACCAGCTTTACTGAGTAGTGTTATTATTGCCCAGTAATTTCCCGGCTCTGGTTGCAGAGTCTTTTAATTTATTTTTCAGAGAATTTTTACAATGCCCTTTTTTCTTGTTCCGGTACTAGTGATCGGCGGTTTGTTTTTGATTTTATACACCATTGAACTGGCCAAGAGGGTCAAGAAGATGGAGAGCCAACTTGCCGAGTTTAGGGCCCAGACTCACAGGGTGATTGCCTCCCATAAAGAGCAAATAGAACTGTTGCGAAGTGATAATACAGCGGACTAAAACAGTCGCAGAGCGGCAAACTTTTTATTGCCGGGCTCACTGTGCCAAACTCTGCGAAAGTTAGTTTTAAATTGCTTTTAATATAGAGAGCTTACAGCGGCCCGTTCTGTTCAGTCGGGTTACTCCACAGCGCAGACCAGACCGAGCTGCCATTGATAAAGTAGACCGCATCGCCATCAAATACTGACCGCTGTAGACTATTCCACCACTGGGACTTGGCGCTTATATGCCCGACCTCAATAATTGAACTGAGTGCTGGCGAATCTTTGCTGTCGATCTCAAATAGATAGAGTCGATCTTCTTCACTATAACCCTCAGACTCATCGTATAAGCCCAGTGATAGGGGTATAGAGAAACGGTCTGTGCTTTCACTGATCGGTTGATAGGTAAAGGCGTGGTGGTTATAGCGTGCTTCAGAGTGACTCCAGGAAGCCTCGGGCGCCAGGGTGACGGTGCCGAGAGAGTAGGGGCTGTCAATGGATGCGACATTAAACAATTCCAGTTTTACCGCACGGTTTTCATCCTGGCCCAGGCCTAACAATAAATCGCTGTTGACCGGATGCAGAAAGTCGGAGAAGCCGGGTACGCTGAGTTCGCCGGCAATCAGTGGATCTGTTGCATTGGAGAGGTCGAGTACATAGAGCGGGTCGGTGCGCTCAAAGGTCACCAGGTAGAGAGTATCGCCCAAAAATCTAACACCATAGAGATCTTCATTGGGCTTACCGATTTCAGCGGGACGCTCGTCACTGGGCAGTGTTGCCACCACATTGAGCTCGGCTGCAGTGGCTGATTGCTTTAAGACAACCAGTTGATGATCAAATTGATCTGATGAGTCGCCGGTAAACTCTGTGGTTACCAGGCGCAGATGATCGTCATATTCGTTAATACGGAAATCACTGCTGCTGCCATTGATAGTTCCCTGGACAACGCCGGAACCTGAATAGCTGAGTTGTTCATTTAGCGCATACTTGTGCACAAATGTTCGAGTCTCTGAGCTGTTGTAGTCCGCCTGAGTCAGGTAGATAGCATTTTCCGAGACATAGATGCCGGAGGTCGGCTCCATATAGCAAACCGCTTGACTTATCACCGGCTGTCCATCGGTTGATGGCCCCAGATCAATAGCGATAAGTAATGTCATGGTCG
>JABBBF010000096.1 GCA_018607545.1 SAR92 clade bacterium
TAGAGACTGGTGTTCAAGCCGATGCTCAAGCAGCATACACATCAGCAGTTCCAGTTCTAGATCGTATGGCGGACAAAGGCATTCTGCATAAGAATAAAGCTGCCCGTCATAAGAGCCGCTTGAATGCTCAGGTTAAAGCCCTTAGCAAATAAGAAGCCCTTAGCGAATAAGAAGCCCTTAGCAAATAAGAAGCCCTTAGCAAATAAGAAGCCCTTAGCAAATAAAAAGCTCTCGGCGAAAAGTAATTTTCGCTGCAAATAAAAAAACCGGCTGATGCCGGTTTTTTTGTGCCTGATTTTTTGGGTTAGCTGTTTAACCCTGCTCCTAACTGAGATCAGGCCTGGTTAAGCGCCGCAGTCATTTCAACAACCGCTTTCTTGCCATCCCCGTAAACCATCAACGTGTGATCCATGGCAAACAGCGGGTTGGGCAATCCGGCAAAGCCCGGACTCAATGAGCGCTTGATCACCACTACATTTTTGGCTTTATCGACATTGAGAATCGGCATGCCGTAGATTGGACTGCCCTCTGCTTCTCGTGCCATTGGATTGGTCACATCGTTGGCACCAATCACAATCACCACATCTGTATCTTCAAAGGTTGGATTGATTCTATCCATCTCAACCAGATTGTCGTAGGGAACCTCAGCTTCAGCCAACAACACATTCATATGCCCGGGCATTCGTCCAGCCACCGGGTGAATACCATACTCAACCTCGACACCACGAGCTTCCATCGCATCTGCCAACTCGCGCACCGCGTGCTGAGCCTGAGCCATGGCCATACCGTAGCCGGGAACAATAACCACGCGCTGCGCCACTTCCAACATCATCGCCACTTCTTCTGGCTGCGCACTGGTCACCTTGCCGGCATAGATTTCATCGGCATCAATGGTCTCGCCACCGGCAGCCATCTTGCCAAACAGCACATTCGCCAGGGAGCGGTTCATGGCGACACACATAATCTTGGTAAGAATCAATCCCGAGGTACCCACCAGGGAACCGGCAATAATCAATACCGTATTGCCGAGAATAAATCCGGCCAGCGCTGCAGCTATTCCCGAGTAGGAGTTGAGCAGTGCAATAACCACCGGCATATCTGCACCGCCAATAGGCATAACTAAGAACAGCCCCAATAGCAGTGCCAGGGCGACAATCGCCATCACGGCTGTAACATTGCCTGGATTGATCAACAAACTCACCACGGCCGCCAGTGCTGCCACCAGAAACAATCCGTTACCAATCGGGCCACCGGGCAATCCATAGCTCTTTTTCATCAACTCCTGGAGCTTGCTAAACGCAACCAGGCTGCCGGTCAGGGTCACTGCGCCAATCAGTATGGTCAGGCCAATTGCCAGCACAGCGATTGTGCCTTCAATACCAACGCCAAAGGCACCGCTCTCCAGAGCAACTGGCACAAACAGATCGCCAAATGAGGATGGCGCCACAGCGGATACAGTAAAGTATTCAGCCAGGGCAATAGTCAGGGATGCGCCACCGCCAAAGCCATTTAGCAGAGCAACCATCTGCGGCATGGAGGTCATTTGGATACGCAGCGCCATCGTTGCGCCAACAGCTCCGCCCACAAGCACACCGGCAATGATATAGCTGAAGTCGACGGTACTGATATTGACCAGGGTGACAACCACTGCCAGAAGCATTCCCAGCGCTGAAAGCATATTGCCGCGCACCGCTGTCTTGGGTTTGGTCAGGCCTTTAATACCGAGAATAAACAGAATACCGGCAACCAGATAAACAAAATTTACAATATTTGCATTCATCGCTTACTTCCTTTTAAACATGGCGAGCATGCGATTAGTGACAAGATAACCGCCCACAACATTGATAGTTGCCAGTGTCACAGCAATAAAGCCCAACACATTGACCAGTATTGGCGACCCCTCATTACCGGCGGCCAAAAGAGCGCCAACCAGCGTGATCCCGGACACTGCATTGGTACCGGACATCAGTGGTGTGTGCAGGGTCGGTGGCACTTTGGTGATCAGCTCAACACCGAGAAATAGCGACAGCACAAACAGCGCCAGCAATAGTATTAAAATCTCCATTTCGTATGCTCCTCTTAATTGCTTTCCGTGGCAGAAGTTTCCTGCTCTAGTTTTTCTTTAACTGGCTCTTCTTTAACCAGCTCTGCCAGACCCAGTAATTTGCGCATATGGGGATGGGGGATATCTCCCCGATGGGCGACCACAGTGCCGGCAACAATTTCATCATTGAAGTCGAGATTGAGCTCACCCTGATCGTCGAGAATTAATTCCAGCAATGTCTGCATATTTTTGCCGTACATCTGGCTGGCGTGATAGGCGAGATCAGAGGGCACATTTTCCGGACCAATAATGGTTACATCGTGGGCGACCACGGTTTTACCCTGCTCTGTAAGGTCGCAGTTGCCACCGCGTTCGGCGGCGAGATCGACAATCACCGAGCCAGGCTTCATGGCAACAACCATATCTTCAGTCACCAGAATTGGGGACTTGGCGCCGGGAATAGCGGCGGTGGTAATAATAATATCCTGCTCGGCAACTACGGCGGTCATCAGCTCGCGCTGACGACGTAAAAAGTCTTCGCCCTGCTCTTTGGCGTAACCACCTGCACCTTCAGATTCTCCGGTGTCCAGATCCAACTCTACCGGCTTGGCACCGACCGAGATAATTTGCTCGCGGGCTGCGGGACGCACATCGTATGCTTCAACCACTGCACCCAGGCGTTTGGCAGTAGCACAGGCCTGTAGGCCGGCCACGCCGACACCCATAATCAGTACTCGGGCGGGCTGTAATGTGCCTGCGGCGGTCATTAATAGTGGAAAGATTCGCGGCGCGGCAGAGGCGCCCATCAGTACGGCTTTGTAACCAGCCAGAGTGGCCATCGATGAAAGTACATCCATACTCTGAGCGCGACTGATACGCGGCACCAGTTCAAGAGCTATAGCTGTGGCGCCTTTATCAGCGACCGCCTGGGCAGCAGCTGGCGAGGCCAGCGGATCCATCATGCCGATAACTAACTGACCGCTGCGCAGGCGAGCGAGATCATCGTCACTGTTTTCATTATTGGAACCGAAAGACTGCACCTGCAAAATAATATCTGCGCGGGCAAATATCTCTGCGCGATCCTCGCAGACTGTTGCACCAGCCGCGCTGTATTCAGCGTCCGGGTAGCCAGCAGCGCTGCCGGCATCGGTTTGGAAAAGTATCTCTAGATCTCTATCTGCTAAACACTCGATATTGGCGGGGGTCATAGCAACCCGCTGCTCACCGGTTTTAATTTCCTTGGGGATCCCAATAATCACTCAACTCTCCTTCTTTTCACGATGAATATATTCATACTGTTTGCGGGCAGGATGGTATCAAAATTAGTCGGTTACAAACAATTGGCGCTTTGATAACCATTATCAAAAAACCTGATGCGAGCAATCATGAAAGCCGTGAAACTGAGAAATCTGCAAGTTCAGCCATAACGGTTTTGAACTGGCTTTCCGGTAGCCCGGCCAGTGATTTCTTGGCAAGATCGACTTGTAGTTCAGCTTGCCCTATAGAGTAGTCTATACTCCCGCAGGACTGAACGGCGGAGAGAATAGCCGAAAAGTTTTCCGCACTCTTGGTCTCAATCGCCTGGCAAATCAACTCTCGCTCATTCGCGGCGAGGCGATCCCGAGCATGGATCAGGGGCAGGGTCATCTTACCCTCGGAGAGATCATCGCCAACATTTTTGCCGATGGCGCTGACATCGCCCTGATAATCCAGCACATCATCAATTATCTGAAATGCCATTCCCAAATGTTTGCCGTAATCAGCCATAGGTTGCTGATTGCCCGAAGCCACAATAGCGCCAATCTGAGCCGCTGACTCAAACAGCTTAGCAGTTTTACGGTAGATAACTTCGAAGTAGATCTGTTCGTTGATATTCGCATTGCCGGCGTTGGCCATCTGCTGAACTTCGCCCTCAGAGATAACATTGGTGGCATCGGCAATCACCCCCATAATATCCATATCGCCGAGATCGACCAGCATTTGAAAGGCTCTAGAATAGAGAAAATCGCCCACCAGCACACTGGGGGCATTGCCCCATTGCTGGTTGGCTGTTTCGCGCCCGCGACGCAGTGCAGAAACATCGACCACATCGTCATGAAGAAGGGTTGCAGTGTGAATAAATTCAATAACTGCTGCGACTGAAAGGTGCTGCTTCCCCTTATAGCCATTAGCCAGTGCACTCAACAGAACCACCACAGGGCGCAGACGTTTCCCACCGGAATCGACAATATAGTGTCCAATATTTTCCACCAGACCCACTTTGGAATAAAGGTTTTCAATAATCAGATCGTTGACCGCTGAAAAATCTTGCTCAACAGCTTTGTGGAATGAAAGCATGGACGTGTCTTTGTCTACAGTTGTTATTAACGGCGAATGCTAGGGAGCCACCGCTAAGCTGTCAACCGATATTAGCTTAAGCCCGCCAAAGTATTGAAATTAAACAGCTATTCGACGGGGTTTAATGCTTAAAAAGTTGCCGCTGTGACGATAACTGGGTACGATGCACGCCTTTAAAACAGCATTAATTAAGGACCCCATGACA
>JABBBF010000106.1 GCA_018607545.1 SAR92 clade bacterium
ATCATAGGAAACACGGAGAAAAAATGTCAGGCATTGAAACATTTACACCCTCAGTACTAGAGGTTACTGAAAGTGCGGTAGCCAAGGTACAGAGCCTCAAATTAGAAGAGGATAACGAAGAGCTGAAGTTGCGCGTCTATGTCACTGGCGGGGGCTGCTCGGGGTTTCAATATGGATTCTCCTTTGAAGATGTAATGGCGGAAGATGACACTGCGGTGACCCGGGACGGTGTTACTGTATTGATCGACTCACTCAGCTATCAGTATCTGGCCGGATCGACGGTCGACTATGAAGAGGGACTGATGGGGTCGAGATTTTTGATCACCAATCCCAACGCTTCTACAACCTGTGGTTGTGGGGCCTCTTTTTCTATCTAAATCAATTTATTTGAGCAAGGATGTTCATTATGCGATGGCTGTTTCTATTAGCACTGCTGCCCAATTTGTTTCTGGCGCAGGTCAACCATTCCGAGGCTGCCGATCAGCTGATCACCGCGGATATTAAAACTCTGACTGGCTATGTGGCCAGAATCAATCTCGATAAGGCGGATCAGGTCTACGAAGCCCTGCAGCGCGCCGAGGCCTACTTCCAGAAAAAACAGCAGCCCAGCCCAACGCTTTCACCAGCGGTTCCGCCAATTGCCTTTGTTATCTATGGCCCGGATGTGGGGATTTTCTTCAAGGAAAACTACAGTGAATTTAAACCCATTGTGGATTTGGCAGCGAGGCTCTCTGCCCTTGAGGTGATAGAAGTTAAAGTCTGCCAGGTCAGTTATGAGCGCGAGGGGCTGGACAGGTCAACACTGCTGCCTTTTGTCTCAACTGTGCCTTTTGGTCCGGCAGAGATAAGTCGGTTGCTTGATGATCAGCGATACGAGTTTTTTTAATCTCAGGGCAGGTAAAGGCCACCCAAAATGGTTTCTCTACTGGCGCCAGTTACCGCAGGTAAATTACCGGGCCTATGTTCTATTCGTCGTTTGGCCAGCCAAGCAAAGGCGCAGGCTTCCACCCAGTTTGGATCCAGGCCCAACTGCGCTGTTGAGCTTAGGGTTGATTGCGGTATAGCATCGGCAAGCAGTTGCATCAGCCCACTATTAAAAACACCACCGCCACAGACAAAGACTTCGCTAATGGGCAAGCCGAGATTATTAATCTGGTCGGCAATACTGTCAGCGGTCAGCCGCATCAACGTTGCCTGAATATCCTCGGCAGGTAGATCGAAATCCAATAGCTGGTTTTTAAGCCAGGCCAAATTAAACGCCTCGCGACCAGTACTTTTAGGTGCAGGCTGAGCAAAAAACTCGTGGGATTTCATCTTATTTAGCAGTGAGCTATCTACAGTGCCACCAGCACCCCAGTCGCCGTTGTGGTCGAAGGCGGTGCCCAGTTGAAGCTGACACCAGCTGTCCAGCAATATATTGCCAGGGCCGGTATCGTAACCACTGCAATCGCCATTGGCGGCGAGCAAGGTGATATTGGCGATACCGCCAATATTGAGGATAACGCGATTCTTTTCGGGCTGTGAAAACAGCGGCTGATGGAACGCAGGAACCAGTGGCGCGCCATGGCCGCCAAGTGCCATATCGGCGCGCCGGAAGTCGGCGACCACAGGGCAGCCCGTTCGCGCAGCAATAATCGTTGGGTCGCCAATCTGTTGACTGTAGGCAAGTCTGTCTGACCCTGGCGGTGAATGGCGTACGGTCTGTCCATGACTTCCAATAGCGGCAATCTGCTCTGCTTGAATATTGAGCGAGGACATTAATGCCAGCGCAGCTGCGGCAAATAACTCTCCAAGCAGATTGTCCGTCTCGCAGTACAGTTGCACGCTATCACTACCGGGCAGGCATAGATTGAGAATCTGCTGCTTTAGACTGTCGGGTATAGGGTGCGAGTGAGTACCGAGAAGGCTTGGAGTATCTTGGGTAAATTCAACAGCTGCTACATCTATACTGTCGATGCTGGTGCCGGACATCAGTCCCAGATAAATAGTGGCGCTGTCCATTAGCGGCGTTTAGTTGGCACTGGCTGTACCACCCTGCATATCAGGCGCACCAGTGCTTTCGGCAAAACTGGCTGTGCCGCCAGATTGGGCCAGCTGTCTTAACATTGGCTGGGTAGCGGTTTGAAAGGCCATTAGCTCAGCTTTGGGGATTGGGTTTGCCTGTGGCAGTTTAACGGTGCGCGGATTGCGATGAACGCCATTGACCAAAAATTCATAATGCAGATGCGGGCCGGTTGCATAGCCTGTCGATCCGACGGTGCCAATCAGCTGGCGCTGGCGCACAGACTGTCCTTTGCGAACTTTCTTTTTGTTGAGGTGCAGATATTTTGTAATGTAAGTCTGGCCGTGCTGAACAAACACATAGTTGCCATTGGCTTTGCTGTAGCCCGCCGCAATCACTTTACCGTCACCGGCAGAATAGACTGGTGTGCCTCTTGGCGCTGCGTAATCAACACCGCGGTGTGCTTTGATTTTTTTGTGAATAGGGTGTTTGCGCTTGAGGTTAAAGCCAGAGCTGATACGAAAGATATCCAGCGGTGTGCGCAGGAAGGCTTTGCGCATGCTCAGTCCTTCAGGCGTGTAATAATTGCTTACACCCTGGTCATTGGTATAGCGCACGGCCTGATAGGTTTTTCCGCGATTGGTAAATGTAGCAGCAATAATATTGCCGACACTTAGCTTTTCGCCCTCAAGAAAATGTTCTTCAAAGAGCAGCGAAAATGAATCTTCTTTACGGATATCAAAGACAAAGTCGATATCCCAGGCGAAAATATTGGCCAGTTCCATAATTAGCTTATCTGGCAGATCAGCTTCCAGGCCTGCCAAATAGAGGGAGTCCACAATAACCCCCTCGCGATAATTTAATAATGTATCTGGTTCCAGTACTCGCTGCTCGGAGCTGTAGCTTTCGCCATCGCGGGTAAACACACGGCTGACCAGTTTTGACTGTATATGCTGTAATTCCTGAAGCTGCCCGGCGCTGTCGACCCCAAAGCGAAACAGTTCGCCGGGAAAGAGGTTGCGCAGTAGCTTGCCATCTTGCGATGAAGACACCTGATAGACATCTATTGCGGTGAGTTCTGCGCGGGTAAATAGAGTAGAGAGACTGTCGCCTGATGAGACGCGCAGTTCTGTCCATTTAAGTGCTGGCTCCATCTCTTCGGCGGGAATTGCCAGCGGCTGGGTCTCTACTGGTATTGCTACAGACTCTGCAACCTGGCGGTTGGCTTCAGCGTCGCTGACTGGATAGAGGGCCAGAACTAACAGGCAGCAACCGACGACCGAGGCCATAATAAGATGGTGCCGCGGAAAGTCCTTGAGAATGGAATGCAGAAAACTAACCGTTTTGTGCACTTTCTTCACTGCCATAAAAAGCCAATTTTCAGAGGTTTGCGCAAGTTTAGCTCAATAAATTAACAAGTTACAGGGACAAGCTCGTGCTTTTCGGGAGCTAACGGAGAGCCTGTTACAAACAGTGGTATAGATGTAGGTGAGAAAATCTTGTATTTGCGCCCTCAATGTGTAGAGTTGGCGCTCCTAAATAGCGACCAGTGAAACCAGTTCCGATGAATCAAAGTGGCAGTCAGTTAATCAATCAATTGCGCCAGCGCGGCCTTATTGCGCAGGTATCTGCAGAAGAAGAATTAGAAACCCATCTGGATGAGCCTCGTGTACTCTACTGTGGATTTGATCCAACGGCAGATAGTCTGCATCTCGGTCATCTTGTGCCGCTGCTTGTATTAAAGCGTTTCCAGGAAGCTGGTCACAGGCCGATTGCCCTGGTGGGCGGTGCCACCGGTTTGATTGGCGACCCCAGCTTTAAGGCTGCTGAGCGCAAGCTGAATACCCCTGATGTGATTGCCGGTTGGGCGGACAAGATTAAAAGCCAGGTCAGCCAGTTTATTGACTTTGACTGTGGCGAAAACTCGGCGATTGTCGCCAATAACCTCGACTGGACTGCTGAGATGTCGGCGCTGGAATTTTTGCGCGACGTGGGTAAGCACTTTTCAGTCAATAATATGATCAATAAAGAGTCGGTAAAGCAGCGTCTTGATCGCGAGGGAACGGGAATATCCTTTACCGAGTTCTCCTATGCGCTTCTGCAGGGGATGGACTTTGCTGAACTTAACCGTCGCTACGACTGCACCATGCAGGTGGGTGGCAGCGATCAGTGGGGCAATATAGTCGGTGGTATTGATTTGGCCCGCCGGCAGAATAAGTCTCAGTGCTTTGCATTAACAGTGCCTTTAATTACTAAAGCTGACGGTACCAAGTTCGGCAAGACCGAGGCCGGCGCAGTCTGGCTTGATCCTGCTAAGACTTCCCCGCTAGCTTTTTATCAGTTTTGGTTAAATGTCGCCGACGCTGATGTTTACAAATTCCTGCATTATTTTACTTTCCTCTCTATAGAGGAGATTGCAGAAGTCGAAGAATCTGACCGCCAGGCCCAGGGAAGACCTCAGGCGCAGGCGCTACTGGCTAGAGAGGCGACCAAGCTAGTGCATGGTGAGGAGGGATTGG
>JABBBF010000192.1 GCA_018607545.1 SAR92 clade bacterium
ATTTCCTGCTGGCGAGATTGCCTGTTTTAGTGTGCCACTTAAAGAGGAGTCCCTTTCTAGTAGGCTTTTTAATCTCAGTGGAAACATTATTTTCACTGGACCAGTAATTGTTCAGTCGGGCCCGCCTTCTTTTCGCCCTAGGGATCAAATGCACATTTATGAAAAACTTAATTCAGTCAGTAGCGGATTAAATCTACATATATCTAAAGGGGTTATTACCCAGATAGAGCCAATGAGTGTTGATGACGCTGAGGCCGCAGATATGCTCAGTTCGCTAATTAAAGTTGATTCGAGATATAGCAATATCTATGAAGTCGGACTCTCGTTAAACAACAAAATTAGATTGTTTCCAGGTAATACAGCAATGAACGAGGTCTGGGGAGAAGATGGAGGAAATATTCATTTGGGGCTAGGTATGTTGCCATTCACTCAGTATCACGTAGACATGTTTTGCAAGAATGCTTACATAATTAATGAAAAGTCAGACCTAATTTTTGGCAAGAAAAGAATGGATGTTAAAAAGTCATCTATTTGCCCTTGTATACCGCTATGAGTGAATTGATTATGGATAAAGTATTGATTAATCCTTCAGATATTTCGTGCTTTACGGAAAAAAAAGGAAGTATATTCGTGGTGATAACTAGTCCTGAGCTTTGTGAATCTATCAGTTTTGGACGAATAGGAGCTTATTCAAAAACTATTACAATATCAGTAGGGCAATCCGAATCAATGGGAGAAAAATTCTGGGAAGGTGTTCCAATAAAGTCTCATATTTTGGTGATATTACCTGATATTTACTTTCGCTCGCCGTCATCTGAGCAGCTAGGTCCCGATAGACAGTTGGCAGTGATGGCTTGCCATTCAACTCCTACCACTTTCCAAGCTATTCAGCATTTTTTAGGGCAATCAGAAAATACTGACAGTGAGCGCCAAGACAAAACGGCTGAGAAGTTTTTTGATATTGGATCTGCGTCAAGTCGACTTATTTTTGAGGACAGCCATACAGGCCTCCAACTAACATTTAATCATACATCCGACGACTTGATATGGCATGAGCAAATTGGAAAGTTAGAGTGGGGGCAGCAACAACTTTTTCCATCCGGCGAAATTAGTACTTTGCCAGTTGATGTATTCGGCCAAAACATTAATGACTCGCTAGATATGAATGGGCAATTGGTGCTTCATGGGTTCCCTGTGTTACATGGTGGAGATGTGTCATATTTAAGAGAAGATCAGGCAAGAATATTTTCAGAACTGAGCGCCCTTAGAGAATACCCTGTGATAGCTCATGTATCCAATGGCAAGGTAACTAGGTGGGAGGCAACTATGGCAGGGGCTGACAAAGTTGTTCAAATGCTGGAAGCCCTTTGTAAAATTGATGGTCGTTACGAAACGGTAGTGGAAGTAGGTTTTGGTATAAATACCTCGTTGAAATTATTTCCAGGAAATAATGCAATGAATGAAGTTTACGGTGCAGATAATGGAGCGGTACATTTCGGCTTCGGAATCATACCTTTTACGCAGTACCACTTGGATATAATATGCCCGCACCTTGGAGTAAAAGACGATAGTGGGAAAGTGTTTTTTGGGGCCAAGAAATATACTAGCTAATTTAGATTTCAGGCTGGCGAAAAGACCATTTTATAGTCATAAAATTCTTATTTTATTTTCTGGTAGTGAGGCGCTTAAATTATGAAAAAAGTGTTTTCATCGATAATATCTACCTTAAGTTCCACTTTTTGGAAATTCAAGTAATTGCTTGGCGATCCATTTAATGAAATTTTTATTTGCATAATCTGTAGTAAATAGGCCTGTTAGCTCAATGGAGGTATACTTCCAATATCTCTTTTTTTCGTATTGATAATATAAAAATGACAAATTTCTTTGAGCATAAAACCGTTATTATCACCGGCGCATCCGCCGGTGTGGGCGCAGCCTGCGCCCGTGCCTTTGCCGTACAGAATGCCAAACTGGTTCTGGTGGCCCGTGGCGAGAGTGGCTTGAATAGTATTGCCGGTGAGCTACGTGAACACTGTGAAGTTCTTCCAGTAGTAATGGATGTGGCCAGTAGCGAAGACTGTTTGGCGCTTCTAGAGAAGGCTGAAACAGCCTTTGGTGCAGTGCATATTATTATCAATAATGCCGGTATGCACAGTCGCGGTGATCTGGAAAAGGTCGCGCCGAAGGATGTTGCGGCGATGGTCGATATTAATCTGCGCGCACCCTTACTGCTGTCCTGTGCCGCTTTACCCTATCTGCGTCGTGCCGGTTCTGGGGCAATCGTCAATATTGGTTCGCTGGCGGGGAGGGCGCCGCTGCAGGGGGCTGCTACCTATTCGGCAACCAAGGCGGGTCTGCGCGCCTTTAGTCTTGCACTGGCCGATGAGCTGCGCGACTCTGGTATTGACGTTGGTGTGGTTTCACCTGGGCCAATTGATACGGGTTTTATTATGGATGAAATTGATGCGGTCGAAGATATCGTCTTCTCCCAGCCGATGAGTTCAACCGAGCAGGTGGCGGAGGCGGTGCTTAAAGTTGCCGCCGGTGAGGAGACTGAAGTGGTATTGCCTGCCTCGAGCGCCAAGCTTACCCATCTGAGTTATCTGTTTCCGCGGCTCAGGCGACTACTGCGTCCCAGTCTTTACGCAAAGGGTCGGAAAAATAAACAGAAATACCGCAACCGCCAAACTGGCAAATAGGGCTCAACAGAAATATCTATGAAACTGAATTATATAGAGCAGGGCAGTGGCCCGGTTATTATCCTGATACATGGCATGTTTGGTTCCCTGAGTAATCTGGGTATGTTGGCGCGCAGTCTGGTGGACGACTGTCGAGTGATTAGCGTCGATCTGCGCAATCATGGTGATTCGCCCCACGCGCAACAGATGGATCTGGCGTCGATGGCCGGCGATATTATTGAATTAATGGATGACCTGAATATCTCCAGTGCAAACCTTATCGGTCATTCTCTCGGCGGTAAAATAGCCATGCAGGTTGCGCTTAATTTCCCCGCCAAGGTACAGAGTCTGGTGGTTGCCGATATTGCGCCGGTCACCTATAGCGGTGGACAGGATCAGGCTCTGGCGGCGCTGACTGCCCTGAGCCAGCTTCGTGTCGATAGCCGCAATACCGCTGATCAGGTAATGAGTGAATATATTGAGGAGGCGCCAACTCGGGCATTTTTATTGAAAAATCTTGCCCGTGACGATCAGGGTAATCTGAGCCTAAAGCTCAATATGGCGTCGATACTGGATAATTACGCGACTACATTGGTTGCCGCCCCGACCGGTGACTCCTACGCTGGCCCAACGTTGTTTCTCAAGGGTGGTGACTCTGCCTATATTCAAGATAAGCACCGACCGATTATTGAGAAGATGTTCCCCAGGGTGGAGTTGAAGGTGGTCGCCAATACGGGTCACTGGCTTCATGCTGAGCAACCGCGCTTGATTAATAGTCTGATTGCTACCTTTCTTAGTGAAAATCATCTTATAAATAATCACCCAATAAAGAGTTAAACAAATAATGCTAGACATAGTAAACTTGCGCCTGCATTTTTTTAGCCACCGGGAAAACTATAATGTTTGAGAGTTTAAAGCCTGCAGCAATTGATCCTATTCTTGGATTGATGGCCGCTTTTAGAGAAGATCCTCGCGATAATAAAATCGATTTAGGTGTTGGTGTCTACCAGGACGACCGCGGCCGCACGCCGGTTATGGAAGCGGTTAAGCGTGCTGAGTCCAAATTGATGGAACTCGAGCAGACCAAGTCCTATCAGGGTATTGCTGGCGACGCGGAGTACAACAGCCGCATGCTGACGTTGATGTTCGGCGAAGGACACAGCATTCTCTCTTCTGGGCGTATTAAAACCCTGCAGGCACCAGGTGGTTCCGGTGCACTTCGCGTCGGCGCTGAAGTTATCAAGCGCGCTCGACCCGAAGCCAAGCTGTGGGTCGGCGTTCCCACCTGGCCCAACCATATTCCACTGCTCGGCGGTGCTGGCTTTGAGATAGAAGAATATCCCTATTACGATATGCAGAGCCGCCAGATCAACTCTGAGTTGATGATGGAAACTCTGCGCAAGGTGCCAGCTGGCGATGTGGTGCTGTTGCACGGCTGCTGTCACAACCCGACTGGTGCTGACCTGACCCATGCTCAGTGGGATGAGATTACCGAGATTGCTCTTGAGAGAGGCTTTATTCCGTTTATCGACACCGCTTACCAGGGGTTGGGTGATGGCCTTGAAGAAGATGCCTACGGTATGCGCACTATGGCTGCCAAGCTGCCAGAGATTGTTATCGCCTCTAGCTGCTCCAAGAACTTTGGTCTCTATCGTGAGCGCACGGGCTCAATCACTTTTATTACCCAGACTGCTGAGC
>JABBBF010000147.1 GCA_018607545.1 SAR92 clade bacterium
CTCTATTCTCTAATTGGCTTACTGCGGATTTGCATGGGCCTGAGCCAAAAGGCTACTCAGACTTGCAGCTTTTGGCTTAACCAGCCAGAACCGCGACGCATAATCAGAAAAGTTATTAATAATGTTTTTGCCCCATTGGCTACCAGTCTCTTTCACATGGTCACGGATCATATTCTTCAGGAATACGCGATGAGACTCTGTTGATTCGGTGGTGATGCGCTGAATATCGACCAGCTCCATATTGTAGCGATCGACAAAATCACGATTCATATCCAGCACATAGGCAAAACCACCGGTCATACCAGCGCCAAAGTTATAGCCAGTCGAACCGAGAATGGTAACAATGCCGCCTGTCATATATTCACAACAGTGATCGCCCGCACCCTCGACAACCGCGACAGCGCCCGAGTTGCGAACACCGAAACGCTCACCGACCTTACCAGCGGCAAAGATTCTACCTCCGGTAGCACCGTAGAGACAGGTGTTGCCCATAATGGGTGTTTCGTTGGAATCGAATGTGCTGTTCTGCGGTGGACGCAGTACTAGCTTGCCGCCCGCCATACCTTTACCCACATAATCGTTGGCATCGCCTTCGAGATAGATCTCCAGACCACCGGCATTCCAGACACCCAGCGACTGTCCTGCAACACCTTTCAGGTTTAGCTTGATAGGTGATTGGGACATACCGGTGTTGCCATAGCGTTTAGCAATCTCACCGGATAGCCGCGCACCGATTGAGCGATCACAGTTGCCGACATTAAAGTCAAAGCTACCGCCGGATTGGGCTTCAATACTGGGCAGTGCCTGTTCAACCATCCTCTCAGCCAGCTGACCCTTATCGAAGGGATTGTTTTTCGGCTGAGAACAGGTCTGTGGTTTGCCTTCCAGCTCTGGACGATCTTCAAGCAGCGGCGATAGCTCAAGGTGCTGCTGCTTGCTGGTCTCGCCCGGCAGTGTTTCCAGCAGATCAACTCGACCAATCAATTCTTCGAGAGAGCGCAGACCCAACAGGGCCAGCCATTCTCTGGTCTCCATAGCGATGAACTTAAAGAAGTTGGTCGCCATGGCTACAGTTCCGCGGTAGTGATCATTTCGCAGACGATCATCCTGGGTTGCAACACCGGTTGCACAGTTATTCAGGTGACAGATACGCAGATATTTACACCCCAGAGCAACCATTGGGCCGGTGCCGAAACCAAAACTTTCGGCGCCGAGAATCGCAGCTTTAATGACATCGAGGCCGGTCTTTAGTCCGCCATCGGTTTGCACTCTAACCTTGTCGCGCAGATCGTTGGCGCGCAGGGTTTGGTGGGTTTCTGTCAGACCCAGCTCCCAGGGAGAACCCGCGTAGCGGATTGAACTGATCGGGCTGGCTGCAGTACCACCGTCATAACCGGAGATAGTAATGAGGTCGGCGTAGGCTTTTGCCACACCTGCAGCAATGGTGCCAACGCCGGGGCGTGAAACCAGTTTGACCGATACCAGCGCATCAGGATTGACCTGCTTGAGGTCAAAAATCAGCTGGGCAAGATCTTCAATAGAGTAGATATCATGGTGCGGTGGTGGCGATATTAATGTGACACCTGGTACCGAGTAGCGCAGACGTGCGATTAATTCATTGACCTTACCGCCGGGCAGCTGCCCACCCTCTCCGGGCTTGGCACCCTGAGCGACTTTAATCTGCAGAACTTCTGCGCTGGAAAGATAAGCCGGGGTTACACCAAAACGACCGGATGCAATCTGCTTGATCTTCGATGATTTGATGGTGCCATAGCGGGCTGGATCTTCACCACCCTCACCGGAGTTTGAGCGACCACCGAGACCATTCATAGCTTCAGCTAATGATTCATGAGCCTCAGGTGACAGTGCACCCAGTGACATACCAGCAGAGTCAAATCGCTTAACAATGGCTTCCATAGGCTCAACTGATGCCAGGTCAATCGGAGTAACTTTGTCGCTGAGCTTAAGTAGGTCACGCAGAGTGGCCACTGGTCGCTTGTTGACTAGATCGGCATATTGGCCCCAGGCCTGGTAGTCGTCATTCTGCACTGCTTTGTGCATTGTCTGAACAACATCCGGGTTGTAGGCGTGATACTCCTGACCGTGAACATATTTAAGCAGGCCGCCGGGTTCAATAGGTTTGCGCAGTTTCCAGGCCATTTTGCAAAGTTCAGTCTGGTCGGTTTCGAGATCGTTGAAGTTTGCTCCTTCAATGCGACTGACAAGACCGGGGAAACAGAGGTTGACCACTTCACTGCCGAGACCAATAGCCTCAAATAACAGTGCGCCTCGATAGGAGGCAATGGTCGAGATACCCATCTTCGAAAGAATTTTTAACAGACCTTTGTTAATACCTTTACGGTACTGTTTGAAAGCTGTATCCACATCAATCAGCAATTCACCGCTATCGATAAGATCGCAGAGAACATGGTAGCTCAGATATGGATATACCAGCGAGGCGCCACAGCCGATCAGCGTGGCGATCTGGTGTGAGTCTCTTGCATAACCGGTGCTGGCAACGATATTGGCATTGCTGCGCACGCCCTGTTCAATCAGGTAATTGTGCACAGCACCCACGGCCAGCAAAATATGGATTGGCTGTTTGTCTTCGCTGATATTGTGATCGGAGAGAATACAGATCACTGCACCATTGCGAACTGCTTCAGCGACTTCTTCACAGAGACGCACAATTGCCTGCTGAAGGTTTTCTTCGCCAGCATCATAGTTAAGGGCAAACTTAACCACGGGGAACTGTTCAAATTCATTGAGCTTTAAGGCGTAGTATTTGCGTGGAGAGAGCACCGGGCTGGAGAGTCCGATACGGGTCCCCAGATAGGGATTCTCTTCAAAAATACTCTCTTCGCGACCCAGCTCCACGCCAAGGGACATCACAATTGCTTCACGCAATGGATCTATCGGCGGGTTGGTAACCTGGGCAAACTGCTGGCGGAAATAATCAAAGATATTGCGATGCTTTTTCGACAGCACGGCCATAGGGATATCATCACCCATTGAACCGGTCGCTTCCTGACCCCCTTCTGCCAGCGGTCTCAGCACCTGATCTCGCTCTTCAAAGGAGACCTGGAACATCTTCATATAGCATTTAATTTCTTCGCGACTCAGAGTTCCCTCAATATCGATGCTATCCATATCAAAGCTGGACTCAATCGTGTAGCGACCTTCACTGAGCCACTTTTTGTAGGGGTGGCGGGCGGCGAGCTGATCTTCAATCTCATCCCGGAAGAGGATTTTTCCTTCCTGAGTATCGATTGAGAGAATATCACCGGGCCCCAATCGACCTTTGGCAACCACATCTTCCGGGTTGTAGTCATATACACCGACTTCAGAGGCAACTGTAATCACATCATCCTTGGTCATGACCCAGCGAGAGGGGCGCAGACCATTGCGATCGAGAGTACAGACTGCGAAGCGACCGTCGGTGATAACCAGTCCGGCCGGGCCATCCCAGGGCTCCTGGTGCATCGACAGATAATCGTAGAGTGCACGGTGATCGGGATTGCGGTCTTCAACGTTCTGCCAGGCTGGCGGAATCAATGTTCGCACGGCTAAATGCAGATCCATACCACCGGTAACCAGCATTTCCAGCATATTATCCAGGCTTGAGGAATCAGAGCCGACACGATTAACCAGAGGTGCGGCTTCTTTAAGATCCGGCAATAGCTCGGAACTGTATTTCGGTGTGCGAGCCACCGACCAGTTGCGGTTGCCCATAATCGTGTTGATCTCACCATTGTGAGCCAACATTCTGAAAGGCTGGGCCAGGGGCCAGCGCGGCATAGTATTGGTTGAGAAGCGCTGATGGAAAACACAGATAGCAGTTTCCAGACGCTCGTCGGCAAGGTCCAGATAGAAGCCCGGTAGGTCTACCGGCATCATCAGGCCTTTGTAGCTAAGGATTTTGGTACCGAGGCTAGCAATATGGAAGAGATCGTCTTCGGTTAGCTGTTTTTCGGCCTTGCGGCGCCCCATATAGAGTCGAGCGCTAAAATGTTTTTCATCGGCAATATCGCCAGGCGCTATAAATACTTGCTCAAAAGCAGGCAGGGATTCAAGTGCAATTGGGCCAAGACAGTTGCTGTCGGTGGGAACTTCACGCCAGCAAAGAACCTGTAGCCCTTGAGCGATGAGTTCCTGTTCTAGAATATTTTTTGCTGTTGCGCGCTTCTCATCATCAGTATTGAGCATCACCGCGCCGACAGCATAGAGCTCTGGAAGCTCTATTTGCAGAGATTCTTTAACTACTGTGCGCAAAAAACTATCCGGTTTTTGCAGCAGCAGACCACAGCCATCACCGGTCTTGCCATCAGCGGCAACACCACCGCGGTGGGTC
>JABBBF010000197.1 GCA_018607545.1 SAR92 clade bacterium
TGTAGTAACCCTGGCCAATAAAGCTGCGGAATACTTTGTTCTGCTCGGCCAGTGCACGCAGCTCTGTCAATGCCTGGGCTTCAGTACAGCTATCGACAACAGCCAGATCCTCTGTCATGGCAATAGCCTCTGGAACTACCTCTGAGGTCAACTGCTGAAGGCTGTTGCAGCCCAGAGTGCTAAGCATCTGCTGCTGGTCTTCAGCACTGGGGCCGATATGACGGGCAATAAATTCAGCCGCGTTTTGTAAATCTTTTAAGCTGCGTTTTTTCTGTAACATTTTTTCTACTCCCCAGAGAAGAATATTAATTTTTTAAATAGCCGATTAGCCACGATAGTAGCGTTGTTCAACCAACGGCATCTTCGTAATAGTGATTGGCCGCGCAACACCGCGCACCAAGGCATTGTGTTTGGTTCCTACAGCCGATAGCTCAGTCGGCACATAACCCATCGCAACTGGCGCTTCCAACGTAGGCCCAAAGCCACCGCTGGTAATTGCACCAATTACAGCACCCTGATCATCGACAATCTCTGCACCCTCACGAACCGGTGCGCGGCCATCCACCAAAAAGCCAACACGTTTTTTAGCGGCCCCATTGGCAATCTGCTCAAGAATCGTCTCAGCGCCTAAAAAGCCGCCCTCTTTAGCACCACCGGCACGTCGGGTTTTGCTGATACTCCAAATAATGCCAGCCTCCACTGGTGTGGTCTGCTGGTTCATATCATGACCGTAGAGACACAGCCCCGCCTCAAGACGCAGAGAGTCCCGCGCGCCGAGACCAATCCAGTTAACCGCCTCAAAAGAGAGTAATTTATCGGCCAGCTTATGGGCATCCTGGGGGTCGACAGAAATTTCAAAGCCATCTTCTCCGGTGTAACCAGAGCGAGTGATATAGCAGTCGATACCATCAATAGAAGAGTGGCAGCCATGCATAAATACCAGCTTACTAGCTTCAGGAGATAATTCAGCCATCACCTCTTTGGCCTTTAAACCCTGCAGCGCCAGCAGTCCACGATCGCCCAGATAGGTAATATCAAAATCGCCAAGATGGTTGCGGATATGGGCTATATCCTCATGTTTGCAGCCGGCATTGACCACCAGAAAGAAGGTATCCTCAGCCCAGCGCGTAACAATCAGATCGTCGAGCACCCCGCCCTGCTCATTGGTCAGGGTTGCATAGGTCTGCTGATTGATTGCCAGAGCTTCCAGATCAACAGGCATCAGTTTCTCAAGCGCCAGAGCAGCGCCCTCGCCTTTTACAATAACCTGCCCCATATGGGAGACATCAAATAAACCGGCATTATCCCTGCTGTGTAGATGCTCTTGCTTAATACCAGCACTGTATTGCACAGGCATAAGATAGCCGGCAAAAGGCACCATCTTGCCCCCTGCACCCAGGTGATAATCGTAGAAAATGGTTTTTTTTACTGGAGTATCTGTGGTCATAGAGCTCTTCTTTTAACGTCTATTTAAAGTATATATACGCGCAATAGCGCATTTTATTCCGATACTTATAATTTGTTAAATTAATAGATACAATGTAATCATTAATATTATTAATAGTTAATTCTCCCGTTCCCTGAACCAGAAACAGGTGCCAGAAAGATGAAGAATTTACCTATGGATCTGCTGCGAACTTTTGTCTCCGTAGCACAGCTAAACAGCTTTACCCGCACCGGCGAACTGCTTGGCCGCTCACAACCAGCCGTAAGCTTGCAGATGCAGCGCCTGGAAGAACTGGTCGATGAGACATTGCTAGTACGCAATGGTAAAAATCTCGAGCTGAGTGAAGCTGGCGAAAACCTCTATAACTATGCCAACCAGATTTTAACCCTCAATGACCTGGCCATTAGCCAGTTATCGAAAAGCACTATCACCGGTAAAATTCGTCTGGGTATTCCCAGTGAATTTGCCACCGTTCTACTGCCTAAAATTGTCAGCCGTTTTGCCAAGGCCTATCCAAATATCACTCTCGAGGTCAACTGTGAGCTGAGTAAAACCCTGCTCTCAAAAGAGGGCAAGGCAAACCATGACCTTATCCTCGCCCTTGAAGACAATCCCTCAAAGACCGGCTCAAGCCTGGTTAAAACCGATGAATTAGTCTGGGTAGCCAGTGCTGATCAAAATAATCAGAAGGTTGAGGTAGTTCCGTTGATCGCTGCCGCAGAGGGCTGCATCTATAGAAAGCGAGCGATTAAACTGTTAGGTCAGGCCAAACAGCCATGGCAGATTGTCTATACCATTCCAGATTTAACCGGTATTCAATACGCTATTCAGGAAGGACTAGGGGTCACCGTACTGGCAAAGAGCACTGTGCCGGAAAACCTGAAAATTTTAACCCCATCGGCCCGATTCCCGGTACTTGGGGAAGTCGGAATTAGTCTTATATGCTCGGCTAGGAATAAAAAGAACGAGGCCGTTCACCTGTTGATTGAATTTTTAAAGACCAGCCTGGCTTAGGAGCCCAGGCTACCTGGAGAGCCTGGCAATCTTTAAAAACCCATAAACCATCAATATCAGAAAAACGTATTTCGCCTTAAAAGATACTGTTATTATATTTAGCACAACAATAAATAGATTTTTTTGGAGGCGGATATGACCGAGATTATTTTATACACACTCTTACTAGCTCTATTCCAGATATGGCTATTACCTATGGCCATCAATATCAAGAACATGGCATACCTGATATCTAATCGCGATGAAGAGGCGCAGACCTCAGCGCTATCGCAAAGAGTCGCGCGGGCATCAACCAACTTACAGGAAAGCCTGCCTGCGTTTCTTGCCCTCAGCCTGCTTGCAATGATTGTTGAAGCTGATGTGACCACAGCTGCGACAGCCTGGCTGGGACTAAGAGTGGCCTACCTGGCCTGCTACTCATTTGGTATCCCGGTGCTCAGAAGCGGTATTTGGATAGCATCCATTGTTTGTATGCTGTGCATGGCTTTGCAAATAGCCTAAGGCCGAAAAACTCAAAATAACAAAACATAAAAATATGATGGAACCAGCATCGATGGCTAAAACTCGAACGATAAAGTTTCACAACCTCTGTGGCCTGTTAAGCCTGCTGTTATGTATCGGAGTTGGTCAGTCCACAGCCGAGGAACTGTCTGTTCTTGATCGGGAAGGCACTGACAAAAACAGCAGCGTAGCCATGGCTGTCGATGCAAGAAAATGGTTTCATCAAACTCAACTCCCATGGGGCGGCAGCTGGTTCAACAATGAACAACAGCATTATACCAACCGTATTGAGAACGCCTACGTCAGTGATGGCAGCTTAAAAATTGTTGCTAAAAAAGAGACTTTTAGTGATCAGGGGCATACCAAGCAGTACACCTCGGCACGTCTAAATGCCAAGTATGCATTCAAATACGGGCGTGTTGTAGTTAGAGCAAAACTGCCTGCCGGTACCGGTACCTGGCCGGCGATCTGGACTCTGGGTAAAAATATCAACGAAGCTGGCGCCTACTGGCAGACCCAGGGATTTGGCAATACTAACTGGCCTGCCTGCGGTGAGATAGATATTATCGAGCACTGGGGCAGCAACCAAAACTTTGTTCAGAGTGCGATGCACACGCCATCCAGCCACGGGGGCACTATCAATCATGGCGGCCAGGTAATCGGCACGGTCTCGACGCAATTTCATCTCTATGAGATGGATTGGCAGAGAGATAAAATCATCTTTAGTGTCGACGGGGTTGAGCACTACAGATATGCGCCAACAACAAGAAATTCATCGACCTGGCCCTATACCAGCGAACAATACCTGCTGTTAAATATCGCTATTGAGCCGAGCATCGACGCCAACTTCACTCAGTCTGCCATGGAAATTGATTACGTCAGAATCTACGCAGAAAATGCCAGCTCTTCAGATCAGCCGGTTTGGGCCGATGAATTTAATAGATCCAATCTTGAAGATAACGATGACGCAGCCATAATCAAGGCAGCTGAAATTGAGACACAGCATCATCACTGAGACTGCAATTTTGAAAATTAATCAGCCAGTTGATGCCGGTTAATTCTAGTTAACTGTGAGCTGTGAACTGAAATTAAAAAGGTAACAAAATCATGGAAAGGATTGCTCTATCTGAAAGTCTTGAGCTGTCACGAATCATCTATGGAATGTGGCGTTTAAAGGATGATTCAGATCTATCAGTCAGACATGTTCAAGCCAAAATTGAAGCCTGCCTGGAACAGGGTATATCCAGCTTTGACCAAGCCGATATCTACGCTGGCTACAGTTGTGAGGCACATCTCGGGCAATGCCTAAAACAGGCTCCCGCCCTGCGCGAGCAGATGGAAATAATCACCAAGTGCAATATCGTTGCTCCTGCTGGAATTCATG
>JABBBF010000122.1 GCA_018607545.1 SAR92 clade bacterium
AAACCCAGATTGACCCCCTGCCCCGCAAGCGGATGAATAGTGTGCGCAGAGTCGCCCAACAGAGCCACTCGCTCAACCACATAATCCGTTGCATGACGCTGCCGTAAAGGAATCGAATAACGCTTATCTACAGCTGTAACTTTACCCAGGCAGTGCTCACTGCCAAGACTTAAGGCCTGACAAAATTCCGCATCATCCAAAGCCATTAAGCGCTCCGCCTCATCCGACTCCTGAGACCAAACCAGCGAGCAGTAATGCTGATCACCCGCCTTATCCAATGGCAACAATGCCAGAGGGCCAGTAGACATAAAACGCTGCCAGGCGGTTTGCTGATTGACCTGCTCAGTCTGTACCGTAGTAACAATCGCGCTGTGACCATAGTCCCACTCACGGGTGGGAAAATTAAACTGCTGACGAATCGTTGAATTGCCGCCATCGGCAGCGACCAACAGCGGCGCCGATAACCGCCGACCATCCTCCAATTCCAGAGAGACCTGCTGCTCTGAATCACTGTAGCTGGCCACTGTTACCGGACAGAGAAATTCAATATTCCCAAGCTCCTGGATCTCAGAGAGAAGACTTTCAACCACCAGCGAATTTTCAACAATATGACCCAAATTTGGCTGATGCACATCCTGACAATTAAACCGAATTCGACCCGTGCCCTCAGCATCCCATACATCCATCGCCATGTAAGCACTTACTCTTTTTTCCGATATCTGCCCCCAAACACCACAGCATTCCAGTAGACTGCGCGACTTTTCGGTCAGTGCAGCAACCCGTGGATCAAATTTTTCACTGTTATAACTGGCGCCCTCGTGAGCCTCAACAAGCGCAATCTGCAGCTGGGGATTAGCCCGGGCAAAGAGACAGGCGAAAGCCGCGCCGACCATTCCAGCGCCGACAACAATTACATTGTATTGACGATTCTGCTGCTTATATTTGCTGTCAGCCATGTCTCGCCTCCCTGGTCGCCATACCCATACCAAAGCGAGCGAAACGACTGCGCAGTCCAGGCATTAAATCCATCATCAACAGTCCGGAATTGCGTCCCAGCGCGACGGCTGATGAGGGCTGAGAAAAGAGTTTAGGTAGATTGTCGCTAAACAATAATGTGTTTTGCTGATCAGCAAGCTGCTGCTGCTGATAGGTCTCAAGGGTTTCCAGCGCAGCGAAATCAACGCCAGAGGATCTGGCACCACCGAGCACATCAGCCAGTACCGCAACATCGCGCAACGACAGATTAAACCCTTGCCCGGCAACTGGATGCAGGCTATGAGCCGCATTGCCCAGTACCACCAGATTACGCCGCACCTGTTCTGTCGAGGTGGTTAGCGACAGTGGATAGGCGTGGCGCTCACCAACTTGCTGGAGCATTCCCAGCCGGTAGCCAAAGCGCTCTTGCAAGCATTGCAGAAATTCTTGGTCGCTGGCTGCCATCAACTGCTCAGCTTTTTCGGCGGGCTCTGTCCACACCAGTGCACAGCGCGGGCGGCCCTGATAATCGGGCAGCGGCAACATTGCCATGGGGCCCTGATCGGTAAATCGCTCATAGGCGACACCATCATGGGGCTTATCTAAGGCGATATTGGCAATAATGCCCTGCTGGCCATAGGGCTGTTGATTGCTGTGAATACCAATTTTTTGTGCAGTTTGGGAGTTCGCGCCATCGGCAATCACTACCAGCGAGGACTCAATAATCTGCTCACTGTCTTCAAGGGTTAGACGCACGCCGTTCTTTAGGGGTTTGATGGCGGCTACTCGCGCCGGTGCCAGCACTTCCACCGACGTAGTCGCCAATTTTTCCAAGAGAACCGAGCCAATCCAGCGGTTTTCAACCACATAGCCCAGCGCCTCAACGCCAGCCTCTTGGGCATCAATTCTTGTCAGGCCAATATGACCGCGATCGCTAACATGGATTTTTTTAATATGACTGGCTTGAGACTGCAGCGCCGACCAGAGGCCGGCGGCTTCAAAAATCTTGCGGCTGCTCCATGAAAGAGCCGTGGAGCGGGCATCAAAGCTGGGGCGGTATTCCGATTTATCTGACTGCTGATAAGCCTGCGCTTCTAGCAACAAGACTTTCCATGGATACTGCTGTTCGGCCAGCAGTAGCGCCAGACTAATACCCACCATGCCGCCGCCGACAATAACAATATCGTAGCTGCCGCCGCTCTCCTGGGTTTTTATAGTCTCAGTCACATCTAGCCTGCCATCAGTAATTCAATGTCGCTGCGTTTTTTAGGTACGCCAGCGGTTAGGTCTTTGCAGCCGGTTTTGGTCACCGCAACATCATCCTCAATGCGCACTGCCAGTCCGCGCCATTTTTCAGCGACCGTTTTATTGTCCGGCGCAATATAAATGCCCGGCTCAACGGTTAGCACCATTCCCGGCTCAAAATCTCGCCACTGGCCATCAATTTTGTAGTCACCCACATCGTGTACATCCATGCCCAGCCAGTGGCCAGAGCTGTGCATATAAAATTCTTTGCAGGCCTGCTGTTCAATTAATTCGCTGACATCGCCATCGAGAATACCCAGATCGCACAACCCCTGAGTAATCACCGCAATGGTTGTCTGGTTGGCAATATTGTAGGCGGCACCGGGAACAATGCTTGCCATTGCCTGCAGCTGAGCCTCCAAAACAATATCGTAAATAGCCGCTTGCTCGCGACTAAATTTTCCATTCACCGGGAAAGTGCGTGTGATATCCGCCGCGTAGTTTTCATATTCGCAGCCGGCATCAATCAGCACCAGATCGCCATTATTAATTTTTTCACGGTTCTCAATATAGTGCAGTATGCAGCCGTTTTTCCCGCCGCCGACAATACTGGTGTAGGCCGGAGCCGTGGCGCCGGAAACCATAAACTCATGCTCTATCTCTGCCTGTAGCTGATATTCATAAATACCGGGCTTAGCGGCACTCATGGCGCGACAGTGAGCGCGCGCGGAAATCTCCCCCGCCCTGTGCATCAGCTTGAGTTCCGCTGCGGTTTTAATCAGGCGCATCTCATTGACTATATGATCCAGGTCGACAAACTCTCCGGGCGCTTCCGAACCGCTAATTTCATTGACCCAGCCCATAAGGTGGCGGTCAAAATCAGCGTCCTTACCTATGGCGTAGTAGACTCGCTCTCTGCCCTCTAACAGGCCGGGTAAAATATCGTTCAGATCGCCAATGGGGAATGCATCATCTAGCGAAAATTCCTCAATCGCCTCCTCCGGGCCGACCCGATAACCATCCCAGGTTTCACGCAGCTTGTCTTTTTCACGACAAAACAAAATGGATTCGCCCTGCTCGCGCCCGGGGACTAATACCAGCACAGATTCCGGCTCGGAAAAACCACAGAGATAGCTGAGATTGGTTGCTTGTTTGTAGGGGTAGTGGGTATCTCGAGAACGAATTTTTTCAGCCGCCGCCGCAACTACTGCAATGCTGTTGCCCTGCATAGTCGACATCAACTCTCTGCGCCTTGCGGTATATTCTTTGGCGGTGATCATATCCTCTATGCCTTTTGTTGCTGCTGACTTAGCGCTTTCCTTTATTATGAAGGAGCATCATAGCCAGTTGATGCCGACCTGTATTAATGGATAGTTGGCTCTTCGCTAGAGCCGGAATCTGGATGCAGGTCGGTGAATATAAGCTGTACGGCAATGCGGATATACTCGATCAACTCAGCGTAGTCGCGCTCGCCGTCGTCATCTGTTTCAAAGTCCATCGAAACCTGCCCGATGGCGGCAATATCTTCCAGCGCCTCTTTGGCATCTTCGGAAACTTCAAACTCACTGCTCATGCCTTCACCGAGTCCGGAAATATAATTGCTGCACCAGGCGCCAACGGCCACTAAACGCTCGGGCAGCGGCAGCTCATCGTCGGGCAGGATTGGCTGAAAAATAAAAGAGATATCTTCAAGGCTGGTCAGGGCCTCTTCATAGAAATCACGAAGAGGATTCTCGACAGCCTCACCCTGCTCTTCAGAGAGTCCCAACCAATTGGTGGATGTCTCTATGAGCGTTTCCAGCGGCATAGTCCCGCAACACAGGCGGCCGCACAGAAAGCCGTGGAATCCGGATGGATCGGCTTTTACTTGCAGCGTAAAAAATAGATCTTCCAGCTGTTCAAATGTCATTTAACCACCTCAATAATTCAGCGGCCATCCTATCATTCTATAAATAGCACTGCACGCCAGTTTATTAATGTTGTAATTGACCAAATCTGCCACAATG
>JABBBF010000070.1 GCA_018607545.1 SAR92 clade bacterium
GTAAGCATGAGCTGAGCGCCCTATTTCGTCGCCCGGATCATAAGAACTATCGCGAATGTCTGGATCAGGTACTGCGTAACTTTCTCGATGGGATGGAAAAGCGCTACAGGAAAAAAATTAAGTAGATCGAGTTATATCTGATCCCAATTTGCACTACACCCCCGTCATACTGGCGTAGGCCAGTACCTGTCAAATTTGCGACGTAACACAGAGATTCTCGCCTTCGCGAGAATGACGGGAGAGAAGGCAAGAATAACGGAAACGGAGGCGGGCATCTCCAGTTTAGGGTACAGCCAAAACCCTAAGATACTGGCCTGCGCCAGTATGACGGGACTCTGGAATAACGGGCTTAGGCTTTGCCCTTCAATCTAGAGCTAATTGATAGAATAAGGTCAGCCCTAGTGTCTGTGCATCCTTGAAAGACAAAGCATCACTAACCAGTTTGACACTCATATTTTCCCGTTTATAGGACAAACCCACCGCCTGATTTTTTATGCCATATTGTAAGGTGAAAAACGATTTATCCTCCAGCTTAAACCTATAACCAACCGCAGGTAAGGTAGTTGCCATTAGCTGTTTTGCGCTAACGATCAGATTGACTCTAGGCCCCATCTTGTAATAGCCGATTAACGTTGTGTACACCGGTAAGCGTTGTTTATGCTTGCGTTCCGCTTCCACGCCGCTGAGACTGGGGCGCACTATCAGCAGGCCATTTTCATCAAAGTGAGTGGTGGCGCTGGTACCATCCGCTAAGGTATAGGGCGCGTTCTTCCAAAAGATTCTATTGGCCAAGTCGTCAAAGCGAGCGCTTATGGCTATTTTTTTGGACACTCGCCAATCAAATGCGACATCAAAACTCACACCGATTCCCGAGGGTTCGTTGACCTGACGATTCAGCAAAACGTCCTGGCTATAGTCGTAATCAATGGTGGCTTGTAACAGGAATGAATCGTCGTGCCGGGTACTCAGGAAACCCTTTATGTTACCGTCCAATAAGGCCGAGCCATAGAGTAGGTTGCCGCTGAGTTTAAGTGTAAAGCGTTCTGCCGGGCGAAAATAATAGGCTGCTTTTATGCCTCTTGCCTGCAAGTGATTGGCGCTTATATCTAGCTCATACTTCCTGTCACGATCTAGGGGCAGGTTGTTCTTGTCGCGCTGCATCAATTCCGCAGTGTCTGGATTGAACTTTAGGTAGTAGTCGTAACGTTCAAAGAGCGCAAACTCCCAGTCGGATTTTTGCAGGCCCAACTCAAGTCTATTTCGGGTAAAGGCGGTATCGCTGCGGGTAAATTTTCCAGATAAATCGTGTAGCGCACTGTATACAGACACCGGTTCACTATAACTGAAACTCCCTGCAGTCAGGTAGGGCTGCCAGCGCGGCGCGGCCTCCGAGAAACAGGCCAACAGACCCAGCACAATGCCGATAGTGCAAAGTATGCTGGGCCTGTTTTTCGGCCTGATATTATTGGAAGGACTCAAAAGTATCGTCGTTGTAACGCACCACAACCACACCGTTCTCTCTGGCGACAGTACCTAGCTCTTCATCATCACCCAGCATTGACAGTTGACCAGTGACTTCACCCTCAATCACGCTGACACGCAACTCGACCAAATCCTGATTCAGCACACGCAATTGCTGCAACTGTGAATCATCTGCCTCTAAATCAATGGGTGCATTGATGGTAAAGCGGCGTCCACCGTAATTGAAGTTGAAATCAACATCACCTATGTGGAAGTCTGTACGATTAGCGATAATGGTAACGCTCAGATCATCAATACCACTTAGGCTGGCGCTAAAGCTTAGAGCTACGCTGCCCAATAGGGTATTGTCGATGCTATCCGAAAAGATATCTTCATCGAGGTTAACAAAAGAATCTTGTCCAAAAGGGCATTCCCGTTTACAAACCAGGGTTCCGCCAATAATGCCACCGTTGGGATTTAATCCTTCGTCGGGAAACTCAAGGGCATATATGCCTTCACCGTTTACGATCTGAGTCGGGGGAGTTAAGCTGGCCTGCGTCTGCAAATTGATAAAACTTAGTGCGCTGTCCGCATTCATCACATTTGATCCTAAAGAGGATAATGGAATCAATAAAGGCTCATTATCGACAAGATTAAAGTAGGGGTAGACCTCATTACTATCTTGGTCAAACGCACTGAGTTTTATAACTGGTCCTCCACTGTAGGATGATTGGAAGATACTTGAGACCGACTCCCCGGAATCTATAAGTCGCTGTTCGGAGAAAAATTCTATTCTAAGCTGATACACATTTTCCCACACGTCGTTTGAGGGGTTATAGAGAGGCGCTTCATAAAAGTAGTCCAGAATATTTTGATCTTCAGACACTGCATAGCGGATGATCGTATTTCTCTGAAATCCCAAGGGTAATATGCCGGCTACAAATCCATCGCCATCCAGATTAACTGCCAGCGAAGCCGTTAATGAATGACCTTCAGCGTCGGAGAGTTGGCCCTGCAGAGTAAATGTCGCCGTTTCAAACGTGAAACCCTGATTTTCAAACTCATCGCCCTCGAAAACAAAGTCGGGATTAACATCGCCCTCTTCAATAATCTCGACAGCGTGGATAGCAAAGGCCAAAAGCCCTTCAAACTGGACAGGGTTGCTGACCTGCGCTGTTTGCTGTTGGGACAAGATAAGATTCAACTCCACATCCATCTGCTCAAAGGCTGGTGTCTCGCTTTCCAGGCTGGCAGTTTGAAGACCAATAGTGCCCTGATCAATGATCAGTGATAAACCGTTCTTGCTGGCGTTGCCGGTGATACTGATGGTTAAACCATCAAGCGAGGTTAGATCGTCGTTTATGAACTCAGACGTATTGCCACTCAGGGTGGTGCCGCCAGCGAGTTCTATAGCAACACCATCAACGGTATCGTCCACTGCTAGCTGCAAGCTGAGCTGTTCGTTTGTTTCGGTAATATTCACCGATAGCTCAAAACCCAGAGCTGTGCCGTTTAGCTCGGTATAAGTTTGTGCAAAAGGTAGGGATAATGTGATGAAATCCAGACTATCAATCGCTGTACCTACAGCCGCGAAAACCTTGCCTAATGCTTCGACCGTATCGACAGTGTCCTGATCTACCAGAGCCCCAGCCGACTGTATGTGGTCATGAAATGCGTATGCTCCGGTTTCAGCGGCGGCAATGGTTGTGGCGGCTCCGATCGTGCGAACATCGTCGATCATGGCCTTAGCCTTAGCCAGCTTAGTGGCACCGGCGTTGGGGCTTGGTTCGCCGTCACTGCGCTGCCCTGGGTTTGTCGCTCCGGCCTCTGCTAGCACCACCGCCAGATTGGCAGCAACAGCGCCGTCTCCCTCATCAATGTGATCAACAATTTCCTGCGCACTTTCAAATATTTCCAACAGACTGATAGCGACACTATCGAACCCGGTATCATTGATCACAAGACTGCCGCCCTGATTGGCAAACTCCTCAGCCAAACTCGTTAGTCCGTCGGCGATATCTCTCTGATCATCCAGCAATGCAGCGAGAATTCCAGCAGAGTAAAGTGCGTTTGCAATAGCTTCGTGATCTGCTGCAGCTACATCGCTGGGGTTGGTCAAATCCACCGGAGTAAACTGATGGATACCGCCGGTTAGACCAAAGGTGTCGGCCGCCTGAGTATTGGCAGCATCAATATTTGCCGTGGTCAATCCACCGGCTTTACTGCCGGCATAGTGAGCGGCGAGTGTTGTCAATGCTGTTAGGTTTAAGGTCACTTCATCACCAGCACTGCTATTTCCCAGTACGGCCAATAGCTCGAAATTTACTGGAACACTAAAACTCTCGCCGAAAATCACACCAGAACAACCATCTGCGACATCACACTTCATCGTCGTGCTGCCATCATCGTTGGCACTTAACCCAAGTAGCAGAGGCCCACCGGTAAAACTGTCGGGAATATCAAGGCTGTAATCCCCATTCTCATCGGTAGTGCTTGTGGCCAGCGCTGTTGTTGCGGCGACTCCAGCACTGTCAATTTCATAAGCAGCCACCTCAGCATTGGCCACCAGTCCTTTAACGGCTGCTCCGTTCAGGGTCAAAGGTTCCGGTGCTGGTGGTGTGGTAGCATCTCCGCCACCATCACTTCCACCGCCGCAACCCTGTATACTCATAGCCACAATAATAATCAGCGTAAATACTTTAATACTCACTTAACTTCTCCTCATCCTTGATTGATTTTATGTAAGAGAGCTTTGATTT
>JABBBF010000201.1 GCA_018607545.1 SAR92 clade bacterium
TCGCTTCCACAGTCAGGGCGATATCCTTATTGAATCCCCTGCCAGCTATAAAGATACTCTCTATAAAGCCTTTGTTATCGTCGATTTCGAAGAGCGCCGCGAACTTATTCGTCAGGGTGTTATTGCCGCCGCCAAGAGTGCTGATGGCACTGCGGTTATCGACGAAGACCTTCTCGATGAGGTGTCGGCGCTAAATGAGTGGCCAGTGCCGCTGATGGGCCGTTTCGAGGAACACTTCCTGGAAGTTCCTGCCGAAGCGCTGGTCTCTTCTATGGCGCAACATCAAAAATATTTCCATGTTGTCGACAGCGATAACCAGCTTAAACCTCTGTTTATTACTGTGGCTAATATTGCCAGCCTTGATCCGCAGCAGGTTATCAGCGGTAACGAACGAGTTATTCGCCCCCGTCTGGCAGATGCCGCGTTTTTCTATAAAACCGACCTGAAATCCACACTGCAGACACGTCGCGAGACACTTAAGTCGGTGGTCTTCCAGACCAAGCTTGGCAGCATCTACGATAAAACTGAGCGCGTTAGTGGGCTGGCAAAAATACTTGCCAACTACACTGGTGCCACAGCAGAACATGCGGGTCGCGCCGGTGAGCTGTGTAAATCAGATCTCGTCAGCGAGATGGTCGGTGAGTTCGATGACCTCCAGGGAGTGATGGGACGCTACTACGCTCTCAATGACGGTGAAGATCCGGCTGTTGCCGATGCGCTGATGGAACAGTATCTGCCGCGCTTTGCCGGCGATGCGATCCCCGCCACTGAAACGGGTGCCGCACTGGCGCTGGCAGATCGCCTGGACACTTTGGTCGGTATTTTTAGTATTGGCCAGCAGCCCTCAGGGTCACGAGATCCTTTTGCATTGCGACGCGCCAGTCTTGGTATTCTACGCATTATCATTGAGCGCAATATAGACCTGGATCTTAAACTGGCTATCACCGCAGCAGCTCAGCAGTTAAACATCACCGAAGATGCTGACAAGTTATGTTTGCAAGTCCTTACTTACGCCCTGGATCGCTTTAAAGCTTGGTATCGGGATGAGGGCATAGATGCAGAAGTCTTTGCCGCTGTCGCCGCTCTAGAGCTCAGCAACCCTCTGGATATCGATGCCAGGGTCAAGGCCGTTGACCAATTCACGGGCCTGCCAGAAGCTGTTGCACTGGCTTCCGCAAATAAGCGTGTATTGAATATTCTCGCTAAGCAGACTGCAGAAACCATTCCATCAGCCATTGATAGCAGCCTGTTAGTCGATGCCGCCGAACAGCAATTAGCCGACAATATCTCAGCTCTAAGCAGCGCCATTGCACCTCTGTTAGAACAGCGCGACTATACAGGAGTATTGAAAGAGCTGGCTTCACTGCGAGCCCCCGTCGATCAATTCTTTGATGATGTTATGGTGATGGTCGATGATCCAGCTATTCGCGACAATCGACTGGCACTGCTGAACAGCTTGCGCAGCCTGTTTTTAAATGTTGCGGACATCTCGCAACTTGTGGTCACTAAATGAGCGCAACCCGCTAATGACAAAGCTCTGGCAGGCCATAAGAGCAGTATTTTTTTATACTGGCTTAGTTATTCTAGTGCTGCTGATGAGCCTGTCGGTCTGTCTGGTTGGTTTTTTCCCGTTCCGCTATCGCCAGCTGTGCCTGACCTTTGGCAACAAACTGATAATGGCCTGGTTGCGCATCACCTGTGGCGTCAAGGTCAAAGTTGTGGGTCTGGAGAATATCCCGGATAAAGCCTGTGTCGTGCTCAGCAATCACCAGAGCACCTGGGAAACCTTCTTTCTACAACATCTGTTTGTTCCCGCCAGCGTTATTCTCAAGCGCGAGCTGCTCTGGATTCCGTTTTTTGGCTGGGGCCTCTTCGCTATGCGCGCCATCGCGATTAAACGCTCGAAGCCGGCAGGCGCTATTCGCCAGGTACTTAAGCAGGGTAAGCATCGTCTCGCTAAAGGTATTAAGGTGATTATATTTCCGGAAGGGACGCGAGTGCGCAGTTCAGAGGTTGGAACCTTTATGACCAGCGGCGCAGCCCTGGCCAAAGCAGCTGATGTACCTATTCTTCCAGTCCGTCACAATGCTGGCCAGTGCTGGCCTGCGGATAGTTGGTTAAAAACACCCGGCACTATCAGTATTGTGATTGGCCCGACTATAGCAACCGACAGCCACAATCCTCGCGAATTGACCGAACTCGCACAGCAGTGGATTGCCAGCGCTCTCTAATCTTTGCGAAACAGCTGACATCCCTTATCAGGTCTCTAAACTACACTTAAATAATCAAAAAAGAGTGTGGATTGGCTATGTTTGCTAAGAAAAAAACCGCGAAAAAACGCAGCTCAATAGCGGATAACCGCAAGACTGTTCGCAGAAGGACCAGTGATCGCCGCAACGAAGTTCGGTATGAGCCAGACAAAGAAAACCGCCGGCAAAATAAAGGCCGGCGGTCTTCGGATAAGGATATTTGGGGACCTTAATAAGGGCAGATTAAGCCCGCATCAAACGTCCAGATTAACCACTGAAAGCGCATTGGTCTCAATAAAGTCTCTGCGTGGCTCTACCTGATCGCCCATTAGGGTGGTAAACATCTGATCCGCCGCAATCGCATCTTCAATGGTAACCTGCAACATACGTCGAGAATCCGGATCCATGGTGGTCTCCCAGAGCTGCTCGGGATTCATCTCACCGAGACCCTTATAGCGCTGGGTATTCAGTCCGCGACGCGACTCTGCCATCAACCAGTCCAGAGCCTGATGGAAACTCTCCACCGACTGCTGCCGCTCACCGCGCTGCACAAAAGCGCCCTCTTCTATTAGGCCCTGCAGTGTTTCGCCAAGCCCGGCAATCGCATTGTATTCATTAGAGGCAAAGAACTCACGACCCAAGAGGTGGTAGTGAGGAATACCGTGGGCAGTAATCTCAACTTTAGGTAGGAAGATATGCCGCTCTTTATCTTCGTCCACATGTACCTCATAGCGGTGAGTGCCAACCATGACATTTTCGAGATTTTCCTGAAGTTCGCCACACCAGGACGCAAGATCGCCGCTATTTTCAAGAAGTTTATCTGAGAAGCGCGGGCTGTATATCAGCGCTTCAAGCACCTCTTTCGGATAGACCAAAGACATACGCTCAATCAATCCCATCACATGACGGAACTGATTAACCAGCGCTTCCAGGGCGGTGCCCTGAATACCTGGCGCCGTAGGATTAACATGCAGGCTAGCATTTTCAAGTGCCTTGGAGGTTAGATAAACCAGCAGCGCATCGTCATCTTTCACATACTGCTCGCTCTTACCGCGACTGACTTTATACAGTGGTGGCTGGGCAATAAAGATATGGCCAGCCTCAACCAGTTCGCGCATCTGTCTAAAGAAAAACGTCAGCAACAGTGTACGAATATGCGATCCATCAACGTCCGCATCGGTCATAATCACGATGGTGTGGTAACGGAGTTTCTCTGGATTAAACTCCTCGGTGCCTATGCCGCAGCCCAGTGCGGTAATCAGCGTGCCAACCTCGGCACTGGAAAGCATCTTGTCAAAACGCGCTTTCTCAACATTGAGGATTTTACCTTTAAGAGGCAGTATCGCCTGAGTTCTACGATCACGACCCTGCTTTGCTGAACCGCCAGCAGAATCACCCTCCACCAGATATAATTCTGAAAGGGCCGGGTCTTTTTCCTGACAATCCGCCAATTTTCCGGGCAGTCCAGCAATATCGAGCGCACCCTTACGTCTGGTCATTTCACGGGCTTTGCGGGCGGCTTCACGAGCACGGGCCGCATCAATCATTTTATTCACCACAGCTCTGGCATCCTGGGGATACTCCAGCAGGAAGTCACTGAACTTTTCGCCCATCTCCTGCTCAACCGCGGTTTTCACCTCGGAGCTAACCAGTTTATCTTTTGTCTGCGAGGAAAACTTCGGGTCTGGGACTTTTACCGAAATAATCGCCGTTAAGCCCTCACGTGCATCGTCGCCAGTGGTGCCTACCTTCGCCTTGCCATTAATGCCCTCTTTCTCTATATAGGTATTTAGGCCGCGGGTCAGCGCCGAACGAAAGCCAGCCAAATGCGTGCCGCCATCGCGCTGGGGAATATTATTGGTATAACAGTGAATGCTCTCCTGGAAACCGTCATTCCACTGCAATGCCACCTCAACACTGGTGCCGTCTTCGCGCATAGTGTTGAAATGCATAATCTTGTTAACAGT
>JABBBF010000185.1 GCA_018607545.1 SAR92 clade bacterium
AACAGTGGCCAAGAAAACGGTAAAACATGTTATTCCGCGCTGGCGTTACTATTTTGTAATGTTGATCCTGGCCTCACTGCCGGTGCTGGTTGCTGTCAAAATTGCCCAGTTACAAATTATGCCCAGCGAAGAGCATGGCCGCGATTTTCTGCAGGGTGAGGGTGATGCCCGTTCGATTCGCAAAGAAGAAATTCCCGCTCACCGCGGTTTAATCACCGACAGAAATGGCGAGCCACTGGCGGTCAGTACGCCGGTCACCACTTTGATTGCCGATCCCCAGCATATGCAAAAGAGCGCCTCAGCGGCAGATGTAGAAAAACTTGCAGCGGCCCTCGGCATATCCCTGTCGCAGTTGCAGGGCCGGTTAAAGCGCTACCGCAATAAATCTTTTATGTATCTTGCACGCCAACTGCCAACGCCGGAAGCTGAGCGTATTTTAGATCTGCGAATATCCGGTGTTTCTGGCCGTCAGGAATACAAGCGCTTTTATCCCGCAGGTGAAGTTACCGCGCAACTGGTTGGCTTTACCGATATCAATGACGACGGTCAGGAGGGCATGGAGCTTGCCTACAATGCCGTCCTAACCGGTGAGTCGGGTTCTAAAAAAGTGGTTAAGGATCTTGCCGGTCGGGTGATTAAGGATATTGCGCTGATTAAGCCGGCCAGTCCCGGTAACAGTTTGAAGCTGAGCATAGATCTGCGCGTGCAGTATGCAGCTTATCGCGCCCTAAAGGCTGCAGTGCAAAAGCATCAGGCAAAGTCGGGATCGGTGGTTGTGCTTGATGTGCAGACCGGTGAAGTGTTGGCGATGGCCAATCAGCCATCGTTTAACCCCAATGATCGAAGTAAATTAAGGCCTCAATGGATTCGTAACCGCGCAGTTACCGATGTTATTGAGCCGGGCTCAACAGTGAAGCCCTTTACTGTATTAGCTGCGCTTGAGAGTGGTAAATTTAAGCCGGAAAGCGAGATTAATACTAGCCCGGGCTATTTAAAAGTTACTTACAAGACATTTAAGGATCCGAAGGATTATGGCGTTCTTGATCTAACCGGCATTCTAAAAAAATCCAGTCAGGTAGGTACAACTAAGTTGGCGCTTGAGCTTAACCCCGATTCCACCCGTGAATTATTTGAGAGAGTTGGTTTTGGTGAAGGAATTGGCAGCGGCTTTCCAGGTGAGACCAGCGGCATCCTTCCCGCTCATCGCAAATGGGATCCGGTTACCCAAGCTACTTTTGCGTTTGGTTACGGTTTAAGTGTATCGCCGCTTCAATTGGCCAGGGCCTACACAATTTTGGCGAATGACGGTATTCGACATGAAGTCAGTATGACCGCTATAGATGATCAGTACACAGGTGATAGCGTAAGGGTCATTGATAGGGATCTTGTGGCGACCGTAAGGCATATGCTGCAGACTGCTGCAGGTGACCAGGGGACCGGCAAGCGCGCCATGATTGATGGCTACTCAGTGGGCGGCAAAACCGGCACTGCTCGAAAAATAAAAGCTAGTGGTGGCTATGATGAAAATCGCCATATGTCAGTTTTTGCCGGACTCTCCCCTATCGATAATCCTCGCCTGGTGACTGTAGTCGTTATTGATGAGCCAAATGAAGATAAATATGCGGGCGGCCTGGTGGCGGCACCGGTATTTTCTGAAGTAACCGGCAATGCGCTGCGTCTGCTGCAGGTAACCCCAGACAGTATGGATGTAAATCGCAATATCGCCAGTGTAAAAGCAGTGATGGCGAAGCGGGGGAATCCATGATGGCACTCTCCCAATCGCCAGCGATCACAGTTGCCGACCTGCTCAGTAACTTTATTGATACCAGTAACTGTCCGCACATTAGCGTTACCGGCCTGGCCCTTGATAGCCGACTGGTTGTGGCTGGGGATCTGTTTATCGCGGTAAAAGGCATCCAGACCGATGGTGCACAATATATTGCCCAGGCTGTAGAGAAGGGTGCTGTGTCCGTATTGGTCGAACAGGGTGCCGTAGCGCCTAAATGTCCTGTACCAGTTATTGTTGTGCCGCAGTTAAGTGAATATGTCTCGGATATTGCCGGCGTCTTTTATGGTCAGCCTTCAGATCGAATGCCCATCACGGCTATCACCGGGACCAATGGCAAGACTACCTGCTCGCAGCTGTTGGCCCAGCTGTTTGAGCTGCTCGATGAGCCGGCTGGTTTTATTGGGACACTTGGTTACGGGCTAAGCGGGTATGGGCAAAGTGGTTCTGGGGTAGATAAACAGGCAACAGATACAGGATTGACCACCCCAGATGCCATTTCTATACAGCGCATTCTCGCAGAACTCAAAGATGCCGGTGCTAAACGTATTGCTATGGAAGTCTCTTCCCATAGCCTTGTTCAGCGCCGCGTAGCAGGGCTGAAAATAGATACAGCTGTGTTTACCAACCTGACCCGCGACCATCTCGACTACCACGGCGATCTCAACAGCTATGCCGCAGCTAAAGCGCGACTGTTTGCCATGGCCGGCCTTAAAAATGCAGTGATTAACCTGGACGACAATATTGGTCGCCTGATACTGGCAAATCTGGATCCGCTGGTAAATGGCATCAGCTACAGCGTTGAAAATCATAGCGCCGATATTCACTGCGACAGTATTTCAATTGGCGCTTCAGGTATAGATGCTGAGATTGTCACCCCCTGGGGCCGAGGCCGTTTGCAATCATCGCTGCTGGGTAAGTTTAATCTCGCCAATCTGTTGGCGGTGATTGGCGCCGTCGGCGTGCAGGGCTTTGCCCTCGACAAGATTCTTCAGGCTGCGGCTGCATTGATCGCGGTTAGCGGGCGTATGGAGCTAGTTGATGCCAGTGCCCACCCGGCAGTAGTGATTGATTATGCCCATACACCGGATGCGCTGGAAAAAGCCTTGCAGGCGCTGCGCGGTCACTGTCAGGGCAAGCTTTGGGTGGTGTTTGGCTGTGGTGGCGATCGCGATATCGGCAAGCGTGCCGAGATGGGCAAAGTCGCCGACCACCGCGCCGATAAAATTATTGTGACCAGCGACAATCCGCGCAGCGAGCCGCCACAGCAAATTATTGACCAGGTTCTTCTGGGCATCAGCCGTGATGTATCTGCGGTTGTGGATCGCAGGGATGCAATCCGCACAGCTATTGCCGATGCCCAGCCCGATGATGTGATTTTGATCGCCGGCAAAGGCCACGAGGATTATCAAATTCTCGGTGCTGATCGACTACCGTTTAGTGATCAGGCCGAAGCCAGGCTGGCACTGCGAAATCGCGAAGGGGGTGAGCAATGATCAGCGCTTTACGCCTGACGGATGCCGCAGTTAGATTTGGCGGTACGATATTTACTGCAGAGTCTTCTAATGTGGATGCTGAGTTTAACGCCGTATCCATTGATAGCCGCAAAACCGCGCCGGGTGATCTATTTGTCGCCCTGGTTGGTGAGCGTCTTGATGCCCATAACTATCTTGACCAGGTTGCCGGCAAGGCCGGTGCAGCGGTGGTTTCCAAGCTCGACAAACAGCTGCCATTGGCGCAGTGGGTGGTTGAAGATACTACTGTGGCTCTGGGTCAATTGGCTCAGCTGCAGCGCGAGAAGTTTACCGGCACTGTGATTGCAGTAACCGGCAGCACGGGTAAAACCTCGGTTAAAGAGTTAATTGGCTCCATCCTCGGCCAGCTTGGCTCTGTGCATTTCACTAAGGGAAATTTCAACAACCATATTGGTGTGCCCCTAACCCTATTGTCGATGGAGACTGATGCCGACTTCGCGGTGATTGAAATGGGCGCCAGTGCTGGCGGTGAGATTGGTTATCTGTGCTCTATTGCCAAACCGCACATTGCCCTGGTTAACAATGTTCAGCTGGCGCATATAGAAGGCTTTGGCAGCATTGAAGGCGTGGCCGCAGCTAAGGGTGAAATCTACAGCGGACTTCAAGAGTCGGGAACAGCGGTTCTTAATATTGATCAAACCTGGGCCGATCAGTGGCGCGACCTGATTGGTAACAGAGACTCTGTCACTTTTTCTGTTGACAACTCGGCTGCAGATATCAGCGCCGCAAAAATAGTGGTTCTGGATAACGGCTGTTGCCAGTTTAGCTTGCAGACCAATATTGGAAATCACTTGGTCACGCTATCTATTCCCGGCCGTCATTCGGTTGCCAATGCACTGGCTGCAACAGCCTGTGCAGTTGCCGCTGGTGCCAATCTTGAGCAGATAGTGACTGG
>JABBBF010000208.1 GCA_018607545.1 SAR92 clade bacterium
TCGCTGGAGACCAGTTGCTCGGTGCTGTATTGAATAATATTGTTCATCTCTCCGCCCGCTGCCTGCTCAAAGACAGTATTGATATCTTCCCTGGTGGCGCCATCCGCGAGTTCAGCGCTGAGATCAATAAGAGAACCGCTGGCCACTGGGACTCGCAGCGCCGATGCTGACAAGCGGCCTTTTAGTTGCGGTAATACTTCCAGAGTGCAGGCATCTGCACCGGAAGATGTGGGAACAATATTAACTGCTGCGGCCCGGCCGCGATGATATTTGCTGGCCGTGACATCGACCAGCTGTTGGCTGGCAGTATAGGCATGCACAGTCGTTGCAAATGCCCTGAGGATACCAAACTCATCACTGAGTACTTTTAATACAGGCGCCAGGCAGTTAGTCGTACATGAAGCATTGGAAATAATAAGATGCCGTTTGTTATCAAAGAGGTGCTGGTTGACGCCCATGACCAGGGTGATATCCGCATCGTTGGACGGTGCGGAGAGAATCACCTGGCCGGCACCGGCGTCTATATGACGCATAGCTTTGTTATTGCGGCAGAATTGGCCGCTGCAATCAATAACAAAATCGATTTCATTGCGATCCCAGGGTAAATGATGGGCATCGGTTTCACTGTAGTGACTGAATAATTTTTCGTCGATGCACAGCTCATCATCGTTAATTGCAACAGGATAGTTGAGTGGCCCATAAACTGAATCGTATTTCAGTAGATAGAGTAGATTTTTCCTCGGCATGGGGTCGTTTACCGCGACTATATGCAGGTTTTTATAGGTGCCATTCAGGTAGCGACGCAATATAAGCCGCCCTATGCGACCAAGACCATTAATAGCAATTTTCTTCATGGTTAAACACTCTACAAACTTGGCTGGAACCTGGTTTATGAAATCAGTGAATCAGTTTTTTTAGCTTGATAGGGGTCAATTTGTAAGACTTTTACTGATCCCTAAGCACAGCGTCCATACTGCCTGTTCAAGGCTAAAAAGTGATCGGCTATCGCTGGCAATAACTGCTGCCATTGAAACTGCCAGCGCCAGTTATTGCCGATAGTACCCGGGGTATTAATACGATGGCCCGAGCCAAGTTCGAGCATATCCTGAAGTGGAATCACCGCAAGTTGCGCCACCGAGGCGAGGGCAGCTTCAACCAGGGCGCCGGGTAAATCCCTATCGCTGCAGTCGAGATATGCAGTGATTTTTTGCCGCTGCCAGTCAGGTAGGGATTGAAACCAGCTGAGACTGGTGTCGTTATCATGGGTGCCGGTATACACAACCGACTGGGGTTTGAGATTGTGCAGCAGGGAGGGGTTGTCAGAGTCCCCATCGAAAGCGAACTGTAATACTGCCATGCCTGGCAGGTCGAACTGATCGCGAAGTGCCATAATATTGGGTGTGATCAGGCCGAGATCTTCTGCGACCAGGGGTATATTTTTAAACACTTGGTGTAATCTGCGAAGCAACTCAGCCCCCGGTGCCTTTTGCCACTGTCCCTCTATTGCTGTGGCGCTTGTGGTGGGGATTTCCCAAGCGCTCTCCAGTCCCCTAAAGTGATCTATCCGCAGCAGATCGAAAAGATTTAAATGAACGCGCAGACGCTCAATCCACCATGCAAAATCATCTCGTTGAAGGGCCTCCCAGTTGTAGTGGGGATTGCCCCAGCGCTGCCCGGACGAGGAAAAATAATCCGGGGGGACGCCAGCAACAACTCTGGGTTGGCCATCCTCTGTGAGTTTAAAGTAGTTCCGGTTGGCCCAGACATCAGCACTGTCATAGGCGACAAAAAGCGGCATATCGCCAAACAGAAAAACCCCTTTGCCCTGGGCATAGTGGCGAATTGTTTGCCACTGGCGGAAAAATAAAAACTGGGCAAATTTAATCTCTAGGACCTCTTCGGCCAGGCGCTGTTGCGCATCGAAAATAGCTGCTTGATCGCGGTCGCGCAGGGCCCTGGGCCAAAGGTTCCAGGGCTGGTTTTGCTGTTCTTCACGCAGCGCCAGAAACAGCGAAAAATCATCCAGCCAGGCCTGGGACTGGCGGCAGAAACTGTCAAATTCAAAGCGCCAATTGTCCTCATCTGGTAGGCGATTGAAATATTTATAGGCGGATTTAATGGCCACCCTGTGCAGATTATCGCTGGGCCGTTTGTCTCTGTGTAGCGATAGTGCCTGTCGTTTTAGAAAACCTGTTTCTACCAGCCAATCCAAGCCAATTAATGCACTGTCGCCGGCCATTGAGGAGAGGCACAGATAGGGTGATAGATCGGCATGGGGCGGCCCCATCGGCAGCAGCTGCCAGACACTGATACCGGCAGAGGCAATCCAGTCAATAAAGCGCTGGGTCGAATCAAATCCAGCTCGCTTATTTGATCCAACCGCAGGTAGGGAAGTTATGGGAAGTAGCACGCCGCAACGGCGCTGCTGGAAGATATCGACAGAGTTATTCGATGTCTCAAATGGACTGGACACTTACTGGGCCTTGCGCATAACACCACCCAGTGCAGCTTGGTCAGAAAACTCTGTGGATGCTGTGTGGGTGAAAGGCCATTGTAAATAGTCCGGGCATGGAGTTTTTAGCAGCTGGTAAAGTCCACGGAGGTGCATTCGATAGAGTTTGTCGAAGGCGGCAATAGTCTCTGGTGGATTGTCGCCCCCGGGCCACCAAAACCAGTCAGAGCCCTCGCAGATTGCCAACTGTTGCTCTGCATTGGATCGTTCTTCGTCGCTTAATTTGCCAGTTTGTATCACTCGATCAAAGCAGTGTTTGGCCTGGATTAATATATCCCATGCACGGTTCTTATCGGCGCTGCCGATCCAGGTGGTCAGGTTGCCGTGTACCCAGCTTCCACTGCACAAATAGTCAAGCCGTCTGTGCTGGGTCTGCAAGCAATCGGAAAAGGTCGTCAGGTTTAGATATGGGTGATTGGCGAGGCGCCGATAGAGTTCGCGCAAAAAGAAGAAGCCGTTCTGGTGGTAGTGCTCCCAGGCATTTTCGCCATCCATAATAATTGACACTACTGGATCCTGCTGGCCGGCGCAGCGCGTGGCAATATCTTCCAGACGCTGGATAAAATTTGCCACCGCATCATCACCATGCCACGAGGAGTAGGTAAATCCGATAAGGTCGGAAAGTTGGTCATCGCGGAAGAAGCAGCGCATATCCTGATCGCGAAAATGGTAGGCGCTATAGGTCTCGATCTCTGATTGTTGACTGTGAATATCCCGATCATAGTGAAGACTGTTGTGAAGGACAGCGCCGCCACTGGCGATCCAGCTAAATCCGCTGTTATTGAGCATGACCAGTGTCGCTTCACCAACCGCACCCTCGGCAGGCCAGCAGCCACTGGGTAGGTCATTAAAATGCTTGGCAAAAACCTCTTTGCCCCTATCGATATGCCACTGCAGGCGCTGCTCGCCCCCGGGGTATTCCCCCTCTTGGGGCATCGGCAGTTCTGGTGTTGCTTCCCGGGCGCTGTGCAGGTTTAGTAGTAGCGGCGCAATCGGATGGCCGTAGGGTGTCATGGAAAGCTCTATTGATTTGGCGCTGGCTAGAGCCCGGTAGCGGGGCACAATCTGGCTGATCTGCTCGCTAATAATTCGCACTAACTGGATACGCTCAAACATCGTATAGCGCCGTGCCTTATTGATCAGTGTCTGTGCCCGCGGATCGTCGCGGCGCACAGTTTCCCCCAGCCATGTGAGGTGAAACCAGACCAACAAATCAGTGAAGAACTCATCGCTGACATAATCCAGGTGTCCGGGATTGTCGAGAATATGCTGGCCAATATTTGTCAGTGCCACATACTGTTCGAAATGTTGGCCGCTGTTGAAATTGTGGTGACTGAGACATTCCTTAACCAGTTGATAGCGGTGCTGGGGATCAATATTGACAACCGGCTCTACCAGCGCCGCTAAAATGGGTTCCCGAGGTGGTTTGTTATCGACAAAATAGGCGTTGAATTGACGGTTATAATCATCGATTTGTTGCAGTAATAGCGGACTGAAATTTATCACCGCACGGCTGTTGGGCACCTGCTCCAAATGGGCCGCCATATCACTGTAGTCTTTAATCGCCCGCAGATAAGTCCAGGGTTCGCTGCTGCTTCCGCTGAGACTGTCGCGATACTGCGGCTGATGCATATGCCAGCAGAGCACCACATTAAGCGGGT
>JABBBF010000155.1 GCA_018607545.1 SAR92 clade bacterium
CAAAAATTGGCCAGGTGTTTATTGATACCAAGTTTGAGTTTGGCTATGTCAACGACAAGCGTGGTGTGGAAAAGCTGATCTATATGGATGAGGTGGGCACACCGGACTCCTCGCGCATCTGGGATGAAGAACAGTATAAGCAAGGCAACATTGTCGAGAATTCCAAAGAGGGTTTCCGTCAGTTGCTGCTCAATCACTTCCCGGATCCAGATATTCTGTTAAATAAAAACCGTATGGCTGAGCGCAACGATCTGGCTCGTGACAATGCGCTGCCAGAATCTGTAATGATGGCTGTATCAGATACCTATCTGGGCATTGCAGAAAAAATTACCGGTGAAAAGCTCAGTCTTTCCAATGACCCAAAGGCTGAAATTATTGCTACGCTCGCCGAGCAATACGACCTTATCGATCAGTAATGTTCTACCGAGGAAATCAGGGCTGCGTGGTTTGCGGCTCTGCTGAGCGGTAGTAATTGGTTTGGATCAGAGGCATTTCGGTGACGACTATGCCTCTGGGTTTACCGCGAATAATTGCATTCAGGCCACTACCTGGCACTGAGTATTCGCGCTGAACATAACCCATGGCAATAGGCAGGCCAAGAGTCGGTGAAAAACCGCCGCTGGTAACCACCCCGATAACCTCACCCAGGTTATCAATAATCTTTGCCCCGTGTCGAACCGGGGCGCGATGTTCGACTACAAAGGCCACGCGACACCGTTTTGGGGTTCTCGCTATCTCAGCAAAAATGGCGTCGGCGCCTAAAAAACCACCTTCTTTTATACCACCACGACGGCGGGATTTGCTAATTGTCCATGTCAGTCCCGCCTGAACCGGCGATATGGTTTCATTTAGCTCACTGCCATAGAGACATAATCCTGCCTCAAGACGCAGTGAATCTCGGGCGCCCAGTCCCGCCCATTTAACAGTATCACTATCCAATAACTGCTCGCATAATGACTGAGCATGAGTCTGATCAAAAGAGATTTCAAAGCCGTCTTCTCCGGTAAAACCAGAGCGCGAGACCAGGCAGTCTGCACCGCCAATAGAGAGATGGCAGCTACTCATAAAGGTTAAATTAGAGGCCATTGGCGAGAGTTTCTCCATCACCTGCCCTGACATTGGGCCCTGCAGGGCTATCAGCGCATGATCGCTCATATACTCAACGGTGAAAGCTGACAAGTGACTGCGCAAATGATTTAGATCTTCTTCCTTACGCGCTGCATTGACGACGAGAAAATAGGTGTCGTCCGCCAGGCGGGTAACCACCAGGTCATCAATAATCCCACCTTCAGCGTTGGTCATCAGGGCATACTGTTGTTGATAGATAGGCATCGATTGGAGATCAATGGGCATCAATTTTTCCAGGGCGGTGCCAATACCGGAACCACTGAGAATAATTTGTCCCATATGAGAGACATCAAAAAGACTTGCGGCATCACGACTGTGGTTGTGCTCGCGCATAATTCCGCCGCTGTAGTGCAGGGGCATGCTGTAGCCGGCAAAGCTGACCATTTTTGCCTTGGCTGCAATGTGCATATCATAGAGAGGGGTTTTTCTGAGTTGCTGTCCATCGGCGCAGTCAACGAGTTTTTTATTTTTACTTACCATGTAAATTTAACGTCCATTTAAACCATTTATAATCTTCAGGTATTCTCTAACATTCAATAATATTAACTGGCACCTCCAGCACATTGGTGGCCAGCCCACCGCGGGAAGTTTCCTTGTAGCGCTCGTGCATATCTTCACCGGTTTTGCGCATGGTTTTAATCACTTTATCCAGGGACACAAAGTGCGAACCATCCCCACGCAGGGCCATGCGCGCCGCATGAATAGATTTTACTGAACCCATCGCGTTGCGTTCAATACAGGGCACCTGCACCAGCCCACCCACTGGATCGCAGGTCAATCCTAGGTTGTGCTCCATAGCAATTTCCGCAGCATTCTCCACCTGTGCTGGAGTGCCGCCGAGGACTTCAGTCAGGGCGCCGGCGGCCATTGAGCAGGCTGAACCCACTTCGCCCTGACAGCCAACTTCGGCACCACTTATTGAGGCATTCTTTTTATAGAGGATACCAATTGCCGCTGCGGTAAGCAGAAACCTGATAACACCTTCATTATTGGCGTTGGGCACAAAGCGCATATAGTAGAGCAATACGGCGGGAATAATACCCGCAGCGCCGTTGGTTGGCGCAGTGACTATACGGCCACCGGCGGCATTCTCTTCATTGACTGCCAATGCGTAGAGTGTTACCCAATCAAGCACCGACAGCGGGTCGGCCATTGCGGCTTCAGGGCGGCTCAATAATTGCTGGTGTAGCTCTTTGGCACGCCGCTGCACATTTAAGCCACCAGGAAGTGTTCCTCCATTCGCCATACCATTGGCAACACAGGCCTGCATAACTGACCAGAGGTTTAACAATTCCTCGCGAATCTGTTCTTCGCTTCGCCAAGATTTCTCATTTTCAAACATTAACTGAGAAATACTCAGATTATGTTCTTTACAAAGCTCGAGGAGTTGATTGGCTGATTCGAAGGGATAGGCGACAGTGCGGGGGTCCTCAGCCAGATAATCACTGCCTTTGGCAGTCTCATCAATTACAAAGCCACCACCAACTGAGTAATAGGTCTGACTGTTGAGAATTTGAGAATCTTTATTATAGGCGGTAAAAACCATGCCGTTAGAATGGAACGGCAATACTTTTTTGCGATACAAAATCACATCGGTCTTGTGGTTATATTCAATACTCTGAGTGCCACCGAGGCTGATAGATTGCCCCTCGCAGATGCGCTCAATCCGATCTTCAATGGAGGCCACATCCACACTCTCGGGCTGCTCTCCCTCAAGGCCCAATAAAACCGCTTTTGGAGTCCCGTGTCCCTTTCCCGTTGCACCTAGAGAACCATACATCTCAGCCTTAACCCGGCTCACATCAGTCAACTGGCCGCTATCGCGCAGAGCCTCAACAAATTGCCGCGCAGCGCGCATAGGCCCGACTGTATGAGAGCTAGAAGGACCAATACCAATGGAGAACAAATCGAATGTACTAATTGCCATAAGTCATTAAAAACCTTAAAAACAAAACCTTTAAGTCATAACTATAGACCGGATTTTAAGTGGCAGTAACGATTGCACCGAAATACCTTTACAGCATTGATACAGAGAAAAACCAAGCTTTATATCAATTGAGAGTGCTGATCTATTTGCCGAAATCTGTTGCAGCGAATAGATACTGATCATGGAGCTTGAAATTAGTCTAGCGAAGATTAATTTTAAAAAGCATCACTTTATCTATATTACGTCCTTATAAGCCGTTGAAATTTCCCGGAATTCGAGGCTCAAATCGGTCTCTAAATCCAGTTATTTTGTGACTCTAGTCCACATAGAGAGCATTTATTTGAGTAAAACCTTCAAATAGCTGTCCAATCAGTTTACAAATAAGCTGTAAATAGCAGTTGATATAAGCGCCAAGGGCTTTTAAGCTAGGTGAGTCAGGGTCTATCCAATTGCGTTTTTACGGAAGCTGATGTGATTTCAAACTAGTAAAAACAAGATGCTAGTAAAGCACTAAACTAGAAGCGAAACACAATATAAAGAATTACACACAAGTGTGATCACAACTATAAAATTTGAGGGGCTATCATGAAACACTTTCATATCAACAAACTGTGCCTGTCTGTTGCTTTAGCAGGGGCAATGTCTTCTGGTTTAGCATATGCAGCAATAGACGAAATTGTCGTTACAGCGAACAAGCGAGAGCAGTCACTGCAGGATATTCCGCTGACTGTATCTGTTACCAGCGGCGAAACCATCCAACAATCCAGCATTGTCGACCTTATTGACCTGCAGTCAGCTGTACCGTCACTGCGCGTTAACCAGCTGCAGAGTTCTGCACAGACCAACTTTACTATTCGTGGTTTTGGTAATGGCGCAAACAACCCTGGTATTGAACCCGCTGTATCAGTGGTTATTGACGGTGTTGTCCGGTCACGTTCGGCGTCAGCACTCTCTGACTTAGCGACCATTGAACGCGTAGAAGTTCTCAGTGGCCCTCAATCAACTCTCTTTGGCAAGAACGCCTCTGCCGGTGTTATCAGCGTGACAACTATGCTCCCCGAACAAGAGTTTGGCGCCATGGTTGAAGCCACTGCTGGCAATTA
>JABBBF010000134.1 GCA_018607545.1 SAR92 clade bacterium
ATGAATAACCAGCGAAACACCCATGGCCTCAAAGCTGCGACCCGCCAACTCCGGGCGATTCTGGGTTGCGGAAGCAGGCATCTGCGCGCCAAAGACATGGGAAAAATTAACCCCGCCCTTTTCAATAATAGGGCCATCGACCAGTACGCGGCTACGGCCACCCCCGCCTTCTTCGCGGGTCCAGCTGTCCTCCTGCCATGAACTGCCGTCGACAGCTTGCAGCGCTGCGCAAATACTATCCTGCAGCCCGAGCAGATACTCTTTTACTGCAGACTTATCTATCTGTTGCTGATTATCCTGCACGAACAATCTCTCCGCTGATTAAATACCTGATCTCACTGGGGTTGAGCGCATCGCCAACTTGCCCTGGGGCCTGGGCATCAATTGCCGAGCCAAAATAACTCTCCACCTCAGCCGCCGATTTAGCCGCTGGCAACCCCTGAAGGTTAGCTGACGTCGATACCAGTGGCCCGCCTAAAAGTTTGCAGAGTGCCGCTGCAACCGGATGCGTTGTTATACGCAGCGCCAATGTATCACGGCCACCGGTAATCCACAGCGGCGCGGCGCCATTGTCAGGCACTAGCCAGGTGGTAGGTTTTGCGGTTGGCTCGCGGAAGCGACGCAGATGTTCCTCGTCGATACCAGCCAGAAAAGGCTCAAAACGCTCAATGTTGTCAGCGATCAGGATAAGACCTTTCTCGACATTGCGTTTTTTAAGTTGGAGTATTTTTTCAACGGCGGAGGCAGACTGGGGATCACAACCGATCCCCCAGACTGACTCAGTGGGATAAGCCACCACCGCCTGCTGCTTTAGCAACGCTGCTGCACGGCAGATCTGTGGATGGCTCACCCAGTCGGTCACGGAGTAATTATCCGTTCTGAAGCTTTTCCTGCAATGCGGCATCTTTAGCAATAATTGCTGCGGCATTGTCAGCGCGCTCTTTGAGGAGCTTTTCGTGCATGGACGAATCGGAAACACCGATAATCTGCGCAGCGAGATAGGCGGCATTTTTAGCACCGGCACTACCGATAGCGACTGTTGCAACTGGAATTCCGCCGGGCATCTGTACTGTTGACAGCAGAGCATCCAAACCGTCCAGAGAACCGTTGATTGGCACGCCGATAACTGGACGCAGAGTCGTCGCAGAAACAGCACCGGCCAAATGGGCAGCCATACCGGCAGCACAGATAAATGCTGCACAGCCGCGGGCATCCGCATCAGTCACATAGCTGTGAGTTGCCGCTGGAGTACGGTGTGCAGATGTCACCTTTACTTCAAAGGGGATATCGAATTTTTTATTAAATCATTTTTGAATCAGGTTTTGGAATTTTACTTAACTCAGGCGCTGATAGAATCCGCTGTTATTTTCAACCAGCCCTTTTAGCTCCAGAGAGACCAACAGGCGCGATAATTCAGCCACTGAAAACAGCCCATCAATCGTTAGGCTGTCCATATCCACCGGCTCAAACCCAAGCATCGACAAAAGTTTTAATTCATCTGCCAGTAAATCTTTCTCTTCATCTGAGGGTGACGGTGTCTGTCCAAGTTCCGTCACTATCGATTGTTCTGGTAAAACAGCCAGCCCCGCAAGTGCACCCTGCAACTCCTGGATAATATCCTCGGCTCGCTCAACAAGATGCGCCCCCTGTTTAATAATCTGGTGGCAGCCGCGGCTCTGGGGGTTGTGGATAGAGCCGGGAATGGCAAATACTTCGCGATTCTGCTCAAGAGCGCAGCGCGCGGTTATCAATGAGCCACTTCTCAACGCCGCTTCAACCACCAGAACGCCGAGGCTCAGGCCACTGATAATTCTATTTCTTTTTGGGAAGTGGGTTGGCAGGGGCGGTGTGCCCGGATCAAACTCAGTAATCAGGGTGCCGCCCTGGTCAATAATATTGTCCGCCAGGCGACGGTGTGCCCGCGGGTAGATGGTATCTATGCCTGTTCCCATCACTGCAATGGTTTTCCCCATGGCGGCAAGTGCGCCGGAATGGGCAATACCATCGACTCCCTGGGCCAAACCGCTGGTAATAACAAATCCGCCATTGGAGAGAAATTTACTCCACTCGAAGGCATTGGTTTCGCCACCCCTGGTCATACGGCGACTTCCAACTATGGCGATCTGCGGAAGATGAAGGTTTTCGATGTTGCCGCGCACATAGAGCAGCAACGGCGCCCCGACCGTCTGCTTGAGCAGAGAGGGGTAATCATCACTGGTAATCGGAATAATAGATCCACAACAGTTTTCGAGGCGCTCTTCTATGCTCTCCAGACAATCACGCCAGGTCTGATGGTGATATTGATCCTGCAGATTTTCCAGAAGGGGCCATAGCTGCTCAGGGTAATCGCTGGGTGGCCGCTCAAAAATAGTTCTGTAGCTATTTGAATACTCGAGAAGCTGGCGTTGGTATTTTGCAGTGAAATTTTCCAGATGCTGGGAAACCAGCGCGTAGTGACATTCCTTGTCCACGGGCACTCCTTTTCAATTAGGACAGTTCGATCTAACTGCCCTAGGCACTGTTAGTTATGGGCTATAGACTATGGATTGCTTAGCAGATCCCCTATATCCACTTGCCGGTCGGCTTCCATAATCAGACCAAAGCTCATTTTTTCGTAGGTGTAAAACACCATCAGCAGTCCGATGCGCTCATCCGGCAGTTGCACCCGCTGATTGGCAACACGATCTTTGGTGATATCGCCGCGCTTGGAAATAGCCAGGGTGTCACCCGCCTGCAACCCGTCTCGATTACCACGGTTGATCGCCACAACATCCAGAGCACCGGCATTGCGCACGCCATCCTCAACATTGAGCACCGAGGCTTTAATTTCAGTCTCCGGCGCCCGAGGGTAAAAGATCGATGCCAGAGTGCGCTCTTCGCTGACCAGCAGGCGATCTTTAATACGAATTTCACCCGCTGCGCGGCTAACGCCCATGGTCGCAATATCATCTTTAAGCGCTTTAATTTTGGCCGCGCCGACATCTACAGCGCGAATACCCAGTAATTCACCGGTCTCAGGATCCAGATAGGGATCGCCGCGACGGTAGATACCATAGTTCAATCGATTGGCGGTGAAATCGCCCCGCGCGTAGAAGTCGTCCTTCATGCCCACCAGGATGCGACGTTCAGTGCCGCCGAGAACATAGGGGGCACTGCGCAGTGTGGCATCGTCCGTTACCCGGGTTTTCGATAGAAAATTATCGATAACCTCCAGTGGCAGCGCGCTGATCGCCTCGGCGTGATCCATGGATCTAATTTCAGGGGACAGCTTCAAGTCACGACTGCGCTTAACCACCAGTTGTGGAACGCCGTCGATATAGACCAGGGTAATGGTATCGCCGGGGTAAATAAGGTGGGGGTTTTCAATCTGCTGATTGGCGTGCCAGATTTCCGGCCACATCCAGGGATCCTGAAGAAAAACGCCGGAGATATCCCAGAGTGTGTCACCGCGTTTAACGACATATTGATCGGGCACATTTTTATTGAGTAAAACAGCCTCAGCCATAACGCTGGATATACTTAACAGCATGGCCATTATCAGAGTGGTCGCGAATGGGATTTTTTTCATATGGGTGAGTCCTTTCTCATGGCGGGGTTAGTGTATAATTTCCAACATCCTTGAGTTTCACCGCTTACTCGCTTGAATATCTAGCCAGTAAACACAATGTATCAATAAGGGTCAGTATGCATAATGCCGCCGAGCTAACTTAATGGTAGCAGTGCTTTTAACTTTTTTTTAAAAATCTATCACATTCGCTATGGCAATATTAAATATTCTCGAATTCCCCGATCCCAGGCTGCGCACCGTGGCCAAGCCGGTCGCCGCAGTTGACGACAAGATCAAACGCCTGGTCGCAGATATGTTCGATACCATGAAGCACGCTCAGGGCATTGGTCTTGCCGCCTCGCAGGTCGATGTTCACCTGCGCGTTATTGTGATGGATCTGGGTGAAGAGGGCATCCCACCGCGGGTGTTTATCAACCCGGAGATTGAAGTTCTCGACCAGAGCACCAACCCCTATGACGAGGGCTGTCTTTCAGTGCCCGGATTTTACGAGACCATTGATCGCCCGGCCCATGTGATGATTCGCGCCCTTGATGGCGAGGGCAATGCCTTTG
>JABBBF010000191.1 GCA_018607545.1 SAR92 clade bacterium
AACAGGAATCATAGGGATAAAAAAATGCCGCAGGTTTCAATTGCGGCATTCTACTTTAGTTCAGGCTTCTTAACACCCTAGAATATTAAGCATAATCCATCTGCTGTGTCTTTTGCTGTATATAGTTTTCGATGCGCTCTTTGTGCAGCATTAAGTCCGGAGCATGCTCGGCGACAATGGTCGTTGGAATATAGTCCATATTACCGCTGATCAATCCACGCACAAATACTAGAATCTTAAGATCAGCTATGGTCAGTCGACCATCGGCAAAGTAGTTACCACCAGTGGCGACCAAGCTATTATTAAGCTCGGATAGAAATAAGGGCAAGATCTCAGTAGCAATTTTTTCGCGAACAGATTTCTTTTCACCTTCCTCCATAAAAAACGTATTCACCAGTTCCTGCATGGCATCATCCGCAGTATCCATCACTGCATCACAGATCGCCGCCTGCCAATCATCTTCTGGGTAAAGGCCGGCTAGCTTGCCAACATAACGGGTAATTACATTAGACTGGTTTAGCACCGCGCCATCGACTTCCAGCTCAGGCAGCTGGTGATAGCGATAATTAGCTTTAACCTCAGGCCATTCAGCTATGGGGATGCGACAATCCTCAAACTCAATGCCGCCAATTCGCAACGCCAACCGAGCAGGTTCGCCACGGCCGCCATCAAAATCAAAATAGGTCAGTTTAAATTTTTCCATTGTCTTATCTAGCTCCTTGTGTGTGAAAATACGATTAACATCAATCCTTGAGAGATGGCATTGTCATCATTAAAAATCCCGAAAAAGCGGCGTTGGATGGCGACAAACTACTATCGACCTTTGTCTTGGCTTCATTGATCAAATCTCTATAAGCCGAGTAGAACGCCCAGGTCGGCAATGGCTTATACACCAAACCTGAAACCTCAAAATACTGAATAATATTCTTTGCCGTGGTGGGCTTTACAAACACCTCATCAGTGGGTGCAAAATAGGCCGGAATAATCGATACCAGACTCCACTTAGCCAGTTTTTCAGTCTTGAGTAACTCAACCAACGCCTCAAATCCCGCCTGCTGATTGCTCCCGTGCAGAAAGTCGTGCATTGCCTGAACCATAAAAGACCGTTCGCCGGGCGCCAAGCGCTTAACAAAATCTCGAAATTTTGGTTTCTCAAACATCGACACCATTGATGAGCGGCCTACAACTTTAGCCATATCATCAGCGTACTGCTGAATATTTTTCCTCGCCTTTGCACTAAAGCACTCACGAGCCAGCGCGGTCATTTTCTCCATTGGGTGCCGCTTGCCAATTTTGACCATTTCGGGGTCGGCAAAGCCATCCGGATAGCGGGACATAAAGTCCGCCTCAGCCTGTTTGAGTTTATGACTATTTAGTTGAATCATGGATTTATCTCTCAGGAATACAGCACATCGAACAATTTGTTCTTATGAATATAGACCAACAATCCATTTAAAAAGGAAGATTAGGGCAACTGGCTTGTTGCCCTAGAAATCTGAGTAAAAGCGAAAGCTTGTATTACTGGATTTTAAACGCGCTCAACGAGCCATTATTAGACTGAACAATCAGGCTTTCACCAACCGTCAGCATCGGCGCACTCACGCCACTGCCATGCACTTTGGTGCGAGCGACAAAGTGACCGTCGAGGGGATCGAGCAGATGCAGATAACCTTCAGCATCGGCAACTGCGATAGTGCCGCCGAGTTTTGCCGGGCTGGTTACGCGGCGTAAAAACAGCGCTTCATTGCTCCAGATAACCTGGCCACTGCCGGCACGAAAAGCGCGCACTGTACTATCTGCTTCGCTAACATAGACCTGATCGAGGCTTTTCACTGGTGTCTGGTAGGAATTGCTGTCTTGGAACCACAGGCTGCGACCGGTGCCGCGAGAGATTGCTCCCAGGCGCCCCTGGTAGGTTACCGCGTAGATAACATCGCCCGCTAGTAGAGGCGAGCCATCGAGATCAACCATGCGCTCCAGATCCGTTCGTCCCTTTGGCAGCGCCATTCGCGCTTCCCAGATCAGTGAGCCATTTTCCGGGTTAAAGGCAATCAGCTTTCCAGAATCAAAACCGGCAAGCACCATGTTACTGGTAACAACCGGGCTGCTGGTACCGCGCACACTCAACAGGGGTGCATCGTCTTCGTGCTGCCAGATCACCGAACCATCGGCGGCATTGAAGGCAAAGAGTTTATTGTCGATAGTCTGCACTACAACAACCTCACCATTGCTCTGCGGGCTGGAAAGAATCTCGGAGCTGACAGTGCTGCTCCAGACGATAGAACCATCGTCTGCATTGAGCGCGTAAATTTCACCTTCGATACTGCCGACCATAACCAATCCGGAACCATAGCCCACACCACCAGAGACCAACTGTTCCAGTTCGATGCTCCAACGGCGCTTGCCAGTGACTATATCAATGGCGGTAACCTTGCCCTGATGGTCTGCAGCAAATACCAGCTCAGTGCTGGCGGCAGGCTGCAAACTTTTCCAAAAGTCTTTATTGTCTGCACCTATATTCACTGACCACTGTTTTTTAATCGTGGCTTCCGAATCGAACTTAACCAGTTTCGCTGGCTTGATTTCGGCTTCTTCATCACCACCAAACCAACTACAGCCAGAGACTAATAATGCGCAGGCTAATGTGCACAACAATAAATTTAACTTTTTCATGGCGCGTTTTCCTATTTAAACGACGGCTCTGCAGCTGTCTGGTAGATCCTTTACTGTTCAGTCGCAGGCTCTTCGGGCTCTACCGGCTGAACTAAACCAATTTTAAGCTCTAGAAGAGCACGCACAGAGTTGTCACCAGTGGCCTCTATTGCCAGTGCTGACTGATAGGCTGTATAGGCAGCGGCACTGTTGCCCTGCTCCAGATAGAAATCACCCTTGGCTTCTTCAAACGCCGATTTCATTTCGCCAGCATCAATACCCTGGACTAACTGAAGGGCTTTATCCAGATCACCACGAGCAGCTTCGACGCGCGCCAGGCGCAGCCGGGCAACAAATGCACTGACTTCATCGGCATTGTCCATCGCCCACTGCAGTTCACTGACAGCAGCGTCAAGATCGTTGGCTTCAACCGCCAGCTTGGCTTTGGTCAGAGCCGCATAGACTGCATACTGAGTGCCGCTGTATTCGGCTTTGAGTTTGTCTGCCAGAAGGTTTACTGCAATTTGTGTCTCTTCAGTCAACGTCTCGCCGGGGTTTAAACTATCAAAATTATCAAGCATTTCCTGATAGGTCAGTGAGGCTGCAGATGCCTGTTCTGCGTTGTAATCGGTCCAAGTCTGCCAGCCAAAATAGCCGCCAACAACTAAAACTATAGCCAAAATAGTCTGCTTGCCGTTCTCTTCCCACCAACGCTTAAGAGCTTCGATTTGCTCTTCTTCTGTAATGTGATCTGCCACGAATGTTCCTCAATCTTTAGTCATTATTGTCATTAAGTAGTCAGCCAGGTCTGCCTGGTCAACTGTTTCCTGGGGGCGGTCTTCTCGCAAAAACTTAACCCCAATCTTTTTATTAGCGGCTTCATCATCACCGAGTATCAAAGCGATAGATGCTGCACTTTTATCCGCTTTTTTCATCTGCGATTTAAAGCTGCCACCGCCGCAGTTTGTCTGCAGGCGAATAGTTGGGCAATCAGATCGCAGATTTTCTCCCAACACCAGCGCCTGAGTCTCTACATCGCCAACGGCAACCAGATACAGGTCTACAATTTGCCCGACACTATCAGGGACAACGCCGAGCTCGTCAAGCAACAGAACCAATCTCTCAACACCCATGGCAAATCCAACGCCGGGACAGGGCTTGCCGCCGAGCTGTTCAACCAGGCCGTCGTAACGCCCACCGGCACAGACTGTGCCCTGGGCACCCAAATTGGTGGTGACCCATTCAAAGACTGTCTTTGAGTAATAATCCAGCCCACGCACCAGTCGCGGGTTGATCTCGTAATCGACCCCAGCGGCATCCAGGGTGGCGCGCAGTTGCTGGAAATGATCTTTTGATTCCTGATCGATAAACTCTTCGAGACTTGGCGCGTCGTTTAACAGTGCCTGAGTCTGGGGATTTTTGCTGTCGAGAATACGCATGGG
>JABBBF010000200.1 GCA_018607545.1 SAR92 clade bacterium
TTTTCAACAGCATATTCAGCGCAGATTTCGAACTGCGATAGGCATACCAGCCACCCAGACGGTTATCACTAATACTACCCACTCTGGCACTTAACGCCGCCACAATTGTCGGCTGCTTCGCTTTAAGCACCCTGTGCAAAAGTTTTAACCACAGCGCAGGCACCACAGCATTGGCTTGAAATATTTCATGCAAAGCTTCCGGCTTAATATCTTCAAGACGCTTTTCAGGCCAGAGGCTATCCGTATGCAACAGACCATGACAGATACAGACCCTGCTTATGCTGCCGCTGTAGTCTTTCAGCTGCTCAACCACCTCAGCCATAGCCGGCTCCGCATACTCCGTCTGAATCCACAGCAGTCCGCTTTCAGCCTGAACAGAGTCAGGGGCTGGCTTACTGCTTACCGCAATGACAGTCTCGATATTTTGATCGGCTAAAAATCCTGCAATTAAAGCCTGAGCCAAACCACCGCTGGCACCGAGAACCAGTGCATTAGTTTTCTCTGCTGGCATCATGACTGCTCTCTGTTGATCACGCACATTTCACAGCGCTCGCTGCCGGTCAGCAGTCTGGAAATTGTCGAGCGGTATTTGGCAAAAAACAGATAGCTATAATCGGCAATCTGCTTGATGATCGGCCAGCGCAGTATGGCTACCCAATGACGCTTACCCACCAGCGCCCAGGCGTTGTAAGTCACATCCAATGCATAGATCACTTCACCATTGGCGAGCTGGCCATGAAGTATTTGATCGGCGCGCTGCTGATCTATATGCGGAAAACGCTCACTGAAGTTATCAGCGTAGATATTTTCCAGACTGATCTTGCCCTCGATATCAAGCTTGGATAGATGACGCATCTCTGAAACACAGAGTGGACAGCCTCCATCGTAAAAAATAATCAGTTCAGCCACAGATCAAAACTCCTGAATCATTAAGGTGATAACTATAAGGTGTAAAAGGCAGACAAGCGCCGTGAGTTGCACGCGCATTTTCCAGTAGCCTGATTCCCGGAAATCTTTTTCAGAGCCCTGCTGGCCTCTTATATGCTCAAACTCACGCTCGCAGAACAGCACGGCTAAAAACCCGGACAGTAACAATGCCAGCGCAAAGATCGACATAATCGGCGCCAGATAGATAAGCAGAGTACAGCTCCAGGCACTAAGGGCAATCAGGTTACTGAATATCAACACTGCATTGGCTGACTGCCGGCAATCCCCAGAGACCGCTTTGCCCCATAGCGCGCCACATAAAAAGCTGAGAATAATCGCGCTGTAAGTAACAAACACATAGGGTGCATAGAAACCGAACAGTGACGCACTCTCAAACCCTTGGGCGGACAATGTCCCCTGAATCATTAGCAGGACTGGCAATAAGAAAGGGATCAAACCAGCAAATCCTAATACTTTCGCTGTTCCGAAAGCAGAGCGCTCCGGACTGAGTATATTCATTCTCTTTTACACTGAAATTGTTATTTCTATTTCTACGCGATAAAGCCTTGATTGGATTGCCAGAAAAACCTTTAAACAGAGGGTTAGCAGCCAATCCAAAATAGAAGCTACAACGTAATAATATGATCTATGCAGGGCAAAATAATTTTAGGGAGTAACTGATTATGGCATTGGATCCAGTCAAAAAAATCGGATTATTTTGGTTTACCAATGACTTGCGCATTGATGACAACCCAGCCCTTCACCAAGCGGCAGATGAAGTCGACACGCTTATATGCCTCTACTGCATTCGTCCAAAATCAACCTTTTCCGACCAACAGGCACCCAGCAAGCTGTCACCAAATCGTCAGCAGTTTTTATTTGATAGTCTAATCGATTTAGAAAAATCACTGGCCGAAAAGGGACAACAGCTGTTAGTTGAATTTAAATCCCCTGCGGATGCCATTCCCGAATTGATTACCCAATATAATATCTCGCATATTTACCGCAGCAATAATGCTAGTGAATACAAGCGTAAAATCTGGGACACCCTAAATAAACGCTATAGCATGATCCAGTTTAATCAGATCGACAGTCACACCTTATTTGATAAATCACAGCTGCCATTTACTCTCGACAAACTGCCGGATAGCTTTTCCAAATTCCGACGAATGGTTTCAGATATTGCTGTAAGAGCACCGCTGGGGAAACCACCCCAGCTTCCAATCAGCAGTTTAACGACTAAACAAGATTGGCAAACAGTCTGGAAAGGCATCTGGAAAGCAGAGCCACTCCACAAACAACTCAGCGAAGATCAATTATTTAAAGGTGGCTCTCAGGCCGGCAAGCAACATCTACAAAATTACTTTAACAGTAAAAGTGCTAGCAGCTATAAAGAGACTCGCAATGGACTCGATGGCCTAAGCTATTCGACCAAGTTTTCACCCTGGCTGAGCAATGGCAGCATTTCTGCCCGACAGATTATTAGCGAACTGCAAAAGTATGAAACTGAAGCTGAAGCCAATGAGTCCACCTACTGGATTTACTTTGAGCTGTTGTGGCGAGAATATTTTCAATGGTATGCACACAACCATCGAGCAAAGCTGTTTAAATTTAATGGTATTAAAAACAGCAATCCGACAACCAGTTTTTATCCGGAACGCTTCCAGAAATGGTGTCAGGGCAATACCCCCTACCCCATAGTCAACGCCTGCATGAAACAGTTAAATGCCACCGGCTATATGTCCAATCGTGGCCGACAGTTGGTCGCCAGCTGTTTTGTTCACGAGCTAAATCTCGACTGGCGCTATGGTGCCGCCTATATGGAGCAACAGCTTATCGACTATGATGTTGCCTCCAACTGGGGAAACTGGCAGTACCTTGCCGGCGTTGGCGCAGACCCTCGAGGTCATCGACGTTTTGATCTCGGGAAACAGACACAAATCTACGACCCCGAAAGATTATTTATAAAGCGCTGGGGCGGTGATCAGCACCTTGAAAAACTCGACTCCAGAGATACAGTGGACTGGCCAATTTAAATTTTCGGTACAGTAATAATCCGAAAAAAAATAACTACAATAAAATTAATAACTATGCAGAAATTCCATACCCTAAGATTAATTCTCGGCGATCAACTTAACAGCGGCCACTCTTGGTATCGCGAAAAAGATGATGGCGTGCTCTATATTATTGCCGAACTGCATCAAGAAGCCGGTTATGTAAAACATCATATTCAAAAAATATGCGCTTTTTTTGCCGCGATGGAAAACTTTGCCGGCGCCCTTCAATCGGCCGGCCATCAGGTTAAGCATTTAACCCTCGACGACAACGCCGCCTATAAAGACCTCAGCGACTTAATAGTCCAACTCTGCCAGCAGTATCAGATTGAAAAATTTGAATATCAGCAACCGGATGAATATCGCCTCGTCCAACAGATGCAAAATTTATCCCTGGGTTCAGTTACTGTTAGCTGCTGTGACAGCGAGCACTTTTTACTCCCCAGCGAAGAGATCAGCGAATATATAAATCCCGGAAAGCACAACCGCATGGAATCCTTCTATCGGAAAATGCGTGTGCGTTTTAATTTACTCATGGACAGTGATCAGCCCCGTGGAGGACGCTGGAATTTCGATGGCGAAAACCGTCAAAAACTCAAGCCCGCGGATATTGCCGAACTGCCAGAGCCACTCTTATTTGCCAATCCGGTCGGTGATATTTTACAGCGTATAGAACGTCATAAAATAAGCACCATAGGCACAGCTACAGAATCTTTGCTGTGGCCGGTCAATCGCCAACAGTCTCTGCAGTTACTGGGATTTTTCTGTGATCACTGCCTGCCAAATTTCGGCCGTTTTCAGGATGCTATGACCGCGCAGACCGATAAGCGTTGGAGTCTCTACCACTCAAGAATCTCATTTGCCCTAAACAGCAAAATACTCCACCCGATGGAAGTGGTCGAAGCGGCATTAAAACGTTTTGAGCAAAAAGGGACACCAAAGGTTGATATAGCCCAGGTCGAGGGCTTTATTCGGCAGATTATAGGTTGGCGTGAATATGTGCGGGCGGTGTACTGGGCTAATATGCCCGAATATGCTGAACTTAATTCATTGGCTGCAACCGCTGATTTACCGGAGTATTTCTGGA
>JABBBF010000174.1 GCA_018607545.1 SAR92 clade bacterium
TTGAAGCCAAACATATGTGTATGATGATGCGCGGTGTTGAGAAGCAGAATTCGTCAATGAAGACGTCCGCCATGCTGGGTACTTTCCGCTCTGATCAGGCGACGCGAACGGAATTTCTAACGCTGCTGACGTCATAACAAGAACAAAAAAGCAAAATGCAAAAGCCCACTTTCCAGTGGGCTTTCTGCTATTAGGCCTTTAATATTCCTTTCTACTTAATTCCCTACTCTGTTATTGCGCCGCCAGCAGATCCGTCTTGGCCGCACAGATAAAATCATTAATATGCAGGCCATTGATCGTATGGGTCCACCAGCTGACTTTTACACTGCCCCACTCCACCAGCATCGCCGGATGATGATCTTCATCGTCGGCAAGCTCTGCGACTCTCTGAGAAAAGGCCACTGACTGGGCGTAGTCAGAAAACCTAAATTGTTTTTCCAGTCGTTTAACGGTCTCCACTATCGCCAGCGTCCAATCGCATAACTCAAGCATCAGTGCATCCAACTCTTTATCGCTCAGGGGCGCATCGCCAGGCCGGCAGACTGTGCATTGCCTTTGTTTAAGTTGGCTCATTTCAAATCTCCAATGTTTAGTGTAATTAAGCGCTGGCAACAGTGTAGCTAAGCGACAAGTAAATTTTCTATTAAGAAAACCTTAATGTCTGCTACCTATAATGCGCCTTTCCGTTGAACTACAAAACGGCAATGTCAGCACCCACTCCTAAATGGCCAATCATTATGCGCTGGAACCTATTTTCCGTTGCCTCAATTGCAGTCACCCTGCTATACAAGGGTAAAAAAATCAGTTCAACATTGATCAATATGCTGGTAGCTGTCCTACTCACCACACTCTATAACGACTCTCTATGGGTCAGCCTGCTCCAGATAGTCGGTGTCAAGAGCCTTTCGTCAGTCTACTTTTACCTAATATTTTTTATCCTCTCCAGCAGCGTCTGCTTTAACCTGCTGAGCATTCCCGCCCTCTTCCCCGGACACAAATACAGCCTGATATTAACAGTGATTGGCGCCGCTATGGGATCCTATTTTATTGACCATTACGGAGTTTATATCGACTCCGAAATGATTGTGAATGTGTTGCAGACAGATAGTAGTGAAACACTGGAGCTATTTAATGCAGGGTTTGCCCTACATTTCATGATTTATGCTGCGCTGCCTGCCCTGCTAATTTTTAAGTTAGATATTTTTCAGGATCACAGCCTTAAAGGCACAATCAGAACGATCTGTATTCCCGCCATCAGCCTAATGATTACATTAGTACTCTGCTTACCTAGTTACCAGACTATGGCTTCAGTGATGCGTACACACAAAGAAATTCGCTATCTAGTGACACCGAGCAATATCATTTATGGCGCTGCTAAAGCCCTATCAGACTCTGAGGAAATGGCACCCAATATAACTCCCCTTGACGCAACAGTCCGTCTCGGCGACACATGGCAGACTCACCAAGCCAAGCCACTGCTATTCGTACTCATCGTTGGAGAAACGGCGCGGGCGGCAAATTTTGCTTTAGACGGCTATGCCCGCAATACCAATCCCAACTTGGCGGGGAAAGATATTATTTATTACTCGGATGTGACCGCCTGTGGCACCTCGACCGCCATTTCACTGCCTTGTATGTTCTCCGATAATAAGCGCAGCGAATTTTCACGCAAAGCAGCGGCAAAAAAGGAGAACCTGCTCGATCTAATCGCACAAGCCGGAATTCACGTCTCTTGGCTAGATAACAACAGTGGCTGCAAAGGTGTCTGCATGCGCACGCCGCAGCTTAGCCTGAAATACGATAACGAGACCTGCACCAGCGAGCACTGTTTTGATTTGGCTATGCTGCAGGCACTGGCTGCCCCGGCCAGTAACGACCAGTTTATCGTAATGCACCAACAGGGTAGTCACGGCCCCTCCTATTACAAGCAGACGCCGGAAAATTTGGCCGGGTTTTCGCCGATCTGCAAAACCAGCCAACTGCAGGATTGTTCGCACGAGGAAATTGTCAATGCCTACGACAATACCATTCTCTATACAGATTTGTTTATCGGACAAACTATTGAGCGCTTGGAACAGCTCAGTGAGAGTTACACCACTGCGCTTATTTACATTTCCGACCACGGGGAGTCGCTCGGTGAGAAAGGTATTTACCTGCATGCAGCACCCTACTTTATGGCGCCCAAGGAGCAAGTAGAGGTACCCATGCTGGCTTGGCTGTCGGATGGTTTTAGCGAGCGCTTTGCGGTTGACAGGCGCTGCCTCAAAAAAGCTGCTGAAAGACCTATATCCCATGACAATCTGTTTAGCTCAGTGCTCGGCCTGCTTGATATAAGCAGCGCTGTATATGATCTAAAACTGGATATTTTCCGCGATTGCACAAGCCGCTAATGCCGCAGCCTATCTTTATCCATCGACCCTACGCGGCATTTTATCTGCACCACGGCCTAATACCAGTACTGCTGCTGGCGCTAGTACTTGGGCTTGTCGCAAGTTTTAATCTAGACAGAGCTCTGGCCACAGCGATTTATGACAGCCAGGGGCAAAGTTGGGCACTGAGAGATTATTTTTGGCTGCAAAGCGTTATTCACAAGGGCGGCCGCATAGTCTTTGCAGTGCTGTTTGTAGCGCTTCTCAGCTGCTGTTTTCTGCCCGCCACTAAACCGTATCGCGCCCCATTAGTCTATTTGACGCTGAGTGTTTTTCTCTCAGTCATCAGTATCAGTTTAGTGAAAAAGATCTCTGGAATTCCCTGCCCCTGGTCAGTCAGTGAGTTTGGCGGCACAGTTGATATGATCGAATGGTTCCAGGGTTTCAACGGCACGTCCGGCTGTTTCCCAGCGGGCCATGCCAGCTCTGGCTACGCTTGGGTAGCGCTGTATTTTTTCGCTCTGATACTGCGTCCAGCAGTAAAATATCAGGCGCTGGTATTGGGCCTTAGCCTAGGACTGATTTATGGCGGCGCTCAGCAATTGCGCGGCGCGCACTTTTTATCCCATGATATTTGGACGCTGGCCATCTGCTGGGTTATCCCCATGCTGCTCTATCCGCGATTTGCCTCTAAACCAGCGACTGCCATCAATAACCGTAAGCCCACTAATCAGGCGTAAAGACGCATCGGAGCTTTGACATGGAAATAATAAAACGCACCGGCATTACACGCATAATGTACGCCGCACTCAACTCCTATCGCGGATTGCGCCACAACTTTATTCACGAAGCGGCAATTCGCCAAGAAATTATTACCGCGATAATTATGATTCCCACTGCCTGCTGGCTGGATGTTTCAACTAGCGAACGCTTGCTGATGATCTGTTCGGTATTGCTGGTGATTATTGTCGAGCTACTGAATACCGCAATTGAAGCGACAGTTGATCGCATAAGCCTCGACTATCACGAACTATCAGGTCTGGCCAAAGACACTGGCTCAGCTGCTGTATTTTTCAGTTTATTGCTCTGCGCTATTGTGTGGCTGGCAATCGGGATACCGCTACTCGACCTAAGTAGGCTAAGTATGCTCTAGCGGACAAAGTCCGTTGGCTTTTCAATTTCATAAAAGGCGTCAGTAATAGAATCGAGCTTTTGCTCAAGAATCAGCTTCGCGTCACTAAGACCCCGATTGTAATGATAGGCTCCGACTTCCTCAGAAAAGAAGTCGAGTAAAAACTCGGCGTCGAACTGGGCTATATCCTGATCCAGCTCTTCGCGGAAGTAGCGCTTTATTTTGCCGATAATGACGGATTTTTCACTGTCGCTAAATTCAATTTTAGCCATTCTTTACTCCTCCATATCAATAAGACAACTCATTCAGGCAGCATAAAATTCTGCACTTGTGCAGCAACCTGCTGCGCCTGCTCTTCCATATGTAAGTGGTGTGAGCCAGGCATTTTTAGCAGGCGGAAATTGGCAATCCAAGAGAAGGTTTCATTTTGCTGAGCGTCTGGCTTAAAACCACTATCTTGAGCCTGGACAAGCATAACCGGCGCCACAATTGAGGTGAAAAAATCCTCAATGTGAGCGCGGG
>JABBBF010000148.1 GCA_018607545.1 SAR92 clade bacterium
GGTCTGATGATAGTCGCGCCAACTGTCTGGATCTGTTGTTTAGCGTTGTTATCGAGCCTCAGCTCAGCGATGGCTTAGTACTGGTCTATGACTATCCGGCCTGTCAGGCGGCTCTGGCAAGCTTTCACAGCGATGCTCAGGGGCGTCGAGTCAGTCGCCGCTTTGAAGCTTTTCTAAATCGTGTTGAGTTGGCTAATGGCTACTTTGAGTTAACCGATGGGCAGGAGCAGGCGAGACGTTTTGCCGAGGACCAGCAGGCGCGAAAAATAGCAGGCAAGCCGCTGATGGAGATTGATCAGAACTTGCTAGCAGCGCTGGAGTCGGGGTTGCCCGAGTGCTCTGGTGTTGCCCTGGGGGTGGATAGATTGCTGATGCAAATTGAGGGTGCGACCTCTCTGGACCAGGTGATGCCCTTTAGTTGGGATCGCTGTTAGTTTCTTTCAGCTAGTCGCGCTCTTTAATTACACACAGTCTAGTCACGCACTCTCTAGTCAAACACAGTCTAGTCACACTTGAAATAATGATCCATAGTTCGGGATGGCTCGGTGCTTCTGGCATCGCCAATCACCGCTGCGGGAACGCCGGCCACAATCGCATGGGCCGGAACAGGCTTTAAAACCACGCTCGACGCTGCCACCATAGCACCCTCGGCCACTTCAATATTGCCAAGTATTTTTGCCCCGGGGCCAATCAGTACACCTTTGCGAATTTTCGGATGGCGATCGCCGGAGACTTTACCGGTGCCGCCCAGGGTTACTGACTGCATAATTGAAACGCAGTCTTCGACGACAGCTGTTTCACCAATCACTAACCCGGTGGCGTGATCAACCAGCAGGCCGCTGCCAATCTGTGCCGCCGGATGAATATCCACGGCAAATTTCAGCGAGATACGATACTGCAGTAGCAGTGCCAGGGAGCGGCGATCTTCTAACCACAGCTGATGTGCGGCGCGATAGGATTGCACTGCCAGAAACCCCTTAAAATAGAGGAAAGGTGTTAGATAGAGATTACACGCCGAGTCACGGGCGACGGTGGCCTGAATATCGGCGGCCACGGCCTGAATAATTTTATCGGTTGAAAAAGCTCTATCCATCACTTTGCGCAGCATGGACGCCGGCGCTGCGCTGCTGGCCAGCTTATTGGCCAGATGGTAGCTAAGAGCGCTGCCGAGGCTCTGGTGATCGAGAATGGTCGATTGGAAAAAACTCGCCAGTATGGGTTCATCGCGGGCGGCAGTCTGCGCCTGTTGATAAATCTGCTGCCAAATACTGTCTGGCTGTTGTGGAGATAAGTTCACTCTCGAGGAATTCTCTGTGGGTAGTTTTATATGTGCCATTCTGAGTTAATGGCTGCAATTATTCCAGCCTGTTCTTGCCAGAGACCAAATATCCACCTGGTCGGCTCCTGCATTTATCACTGTGCTGGCAAGTGCATTTGCCGTGGCGCCGGTGGTCACAACATCATCCAGTATGGCGACAGTCTTTCCTTTAAGGCTAAAGCCTGATCCCGCCCCTACGGAAAAAGCATCTCTGACGCTCCTAGCGCGCTGCTTTTTATCCAGTGTGTGCTGAGCCTGGCTATTGCTGGTGCGCTGGCAGATATCGCTATGTACCTTGAGCGGAGTTTTGTACTCATACAAAAAGTAGTTGGATAGCAGGTTGCCGATTATCTGGCTCTGGTTAAATCCACGATGGGCTATTTTTCGCCAGTGCAGGGGCATTGGGATTACCAGCTCTGGCAGGGCTGTCTTTTGTTCCAGTTCTTTACCTGTCGGCTGGTAGCTGCGAAGAATTCGTTCGGCCAGCAGTGCGGTCAGCTGTTTGATCTCGGCGGCATAGGGATCTTTTTTAAAGCGCAAAATAATATTGTCGATCGGCGCCTGATAGGTGAAGGCAGAAATACAGCGGCGGAAAGCGGGCGGTTTTGACTGGCAGTCCGGGCACAGGGCATCGGTGGCGAGGGGCACTGCGCACTGTTGGCATTGCTTTTCCAGCCAAGGCAATTCGCTGACACAGGCATCGCAGATGCACTGGTTTGCGGTTTCCAGCGCGCCGCTGCACATTGAGCAACGGCTGGGTAGAAGATGGGATAGTGCGCGGCCAAGTATTGAGTAGTTGGTTAGAGTTGTTATGGCAAACCTCCCTGCTTGCGCTAAAACTGCTGCTTCTTTATAGCTTTTCCCCGTGCTTTTGCTAGCTAATAGGCTTTTTGCTAACTCTTTAAGCGTTAACCCACTCTCTGGGTCGGATCTGCCTCTTCGTCATCATCCGCGTCAATATTGTTAGTGGCACTGTCTGGCTGTTCCGCAGCCTGATTATTTTCACTCAGACCATAGCCTTCGCTGAGGATGCCGCCTGGTACGCTGGGGGCATAGTCTCTGGGTACTTCTATATCATCTATATCGACCAGGGGTTTGCCATTGGCATCTAACATATTGAGGTCACTGCCGCCGGACTTGAGGAGTTGGCGACCGACTTCCGGGCTAGCCAAACGAATCGCGCTGGTCGCCAGGTGCTCGTGAATCTGCTTATAACTTTGGGCTACATTGCTGGTCAGATGGGAAACGGCAACAAAGTGCTCGGTTACTTCCTGCTGGTAGCGCTTGAGTTTCTGTTCGCTTTTCTCAAGTTTCTTTTCCAGGTCGCTGACAGATTTATCACCCTGATCAACTTTTTTAGAGAAGAGACGGCCGACAGCGGCTCCGATAAGGAAAAACGCTGCTGCGATCAGAATTGAGGTCAATGTTGTCAAATGTATTCTCCTAATAACCTTTGAGCTGCTTGTCTAAGTGTCGCCAAAGGCGGTTTCCGAATCAATGTTTTTAGAATTATTTTTTTAGTTGTTTTAGGGCGCCGTGATAGTTACAGTCTGCCTTTAACAGTTGATCCTACCATATTCGATGTTAACCCCGAAACAGCGTTACCAAAATGATCTGGCTCGAGAGGGCTTTGTTGCAGATGATGCCCAGGCCTATGCGGTCGATCAGCTGGACGATCTGTTTCAGCGGTTGATAGAGCGCAACAATGGCAAGAAGGGCGGCCTGTTGGCAAAATTATTGCGCTCTTCCCGTGAGTCAGATCGCGCACCGGAAAAAGGGCTCTATTTTTGGGGTGGTGTTGGTCGTGGCAAAACCTACCTGATGGACAGCTTTTACGAGAGCCTGCCATTTGAAAAGAAGATACGCGTTCACTTCCATCGCTTTATGCGCCGAGTTCACCAGGATCTTGAGCGTCATAAAGGCCGGGCCAATCCGCTGGATACTGTTGCCGAGTCAATTGCCAGTGAGGCGCGGGTTATCTGTTTTGATGAGTTCTTTGTCAGTGATATCACCGATGCGATGATTCTGGCGCTATTGCTGGAGGGGTTGTTCGAGCGTGGTGTCACCCTGGTCGCCACTTCTAATATTATTCCCGATCTGCTGTATCGCGATGGCTTGCAGCGCCAGCGTTTTTTCCCCGCTATTGAGCTGCTTAACAAGCACTGCGAAGTGGTTAATATCGACGGCGGTCGCGATTACCGATTGCGCGCGCTGGAAAAGGCCGAGCTCTATTACTCGCCGCTGGGAGATGCAGCCGAGCGGGCTATCAGTGCAACCTTTGATAGTCTGGTGGTGCTCGAGGGGGAAATTAAACTCAATATAAGCCTGGATATAGAGGGCCGCTTGATTCCTTCTCGCAAGGTGGCGGAGGATTTAGTCTGGTTTGATTTCGCGGCAATCTGCGAGGGACCGCGCAGTCAAAACGATTATATTGAAGTGGCGAAAGAGTTTCATTCGGTGGTGATTAGCAATGTTCCGCTGTTCACTGCGTTGAATGATGATGCCGCTCGGCGCTTTATAAATCTGGTCGACGAGTTCTATGATCGCAGCGTGAAATTGGCTGTATCCGCCGCCGCGCCTATAAATGAGCTGTATACGGGCGGCCGGTTGAGCTTTGAATTTCAGCGTACAGAGAGCCGATTATTGGAGATGCAGAGCCGTGAGT
>JABBBF010000170.1 GCA_018607545.1 SAR92 clade bacterium
AGCAGGAGAAGGCTAAGGTCGACGCTGATGCAGCTAGGGCTGAAGAGGCGCAGGTAGGAGAGGCTAGGGCTGCGGAGAAGGAGCGGATTGAGAAGCTGGTAGCAGCGGATCAGGCCTTCATCGACGAGCTGTACAACGACGGCCTCCTCGAAGCTGATGTGCGCTACTTGAGGCAGCAGCAAGCAGACTACGACAAGCTGAACAAGGGTAGGCCGGTTGAGAAGATTGGCGTTACAGTAGGAGACAGAGAGATTACAGAAGCAGCCGTTGACGACAGCGTTATAGGCGCAGTCATGTCAGATAACCCACCACTAGAGATGCGGAAGACGGCAGATGAGCTTGATCAATTGAAGAAGGCGGAGGGGTGTTATGTCTAGGGAAGATTGTTTACTAGCAGCAGGGGTTGACCCGCTGTTAGCCCACGAGTTAACCCTAGAGGTTAAGACGAAGGCTGAGTTGCAGGACAGGATCTACTGGCTATCACAACAGCAGAGGTCTCAAGCGTTTAAGGAGATACGCAAGCGGGCTGTACTGGCCCAGCTGGAGGAGATGTCAGCCACCGGTGCCGACACGTTCGACGCTATCAACGCTATCATCGACAAGGCAGACCCCAGCCTCGTCACCAAGAACAACATAGAGAGTGCCACCCAGTACTATCAGGGGGTGTACATCTCCAAGCTGTCCAACCTAGTGCAGCGGTATCGCTCACGACCCAGCCTGAAGCTGCGTGACCTGTTCATATCCAACGATGCAGAGGGGGAGGCGCTGCTCGTACGTGCTATACACGGCGAGAAGGTGGGCGACCCTGACATCGAGGGGTTTGCCCGTGAGTGGCTCGACCTGCAAGAGGAGATGCGCCAGAACTTCAACACAGTGGGTGGGTGGATAGACAAGAACGAGAACTGGTTGCTGCCCCAGAGCTGGGACGCCCAGTCCGTACTGAAGAAGTTCCCCGACCCAGCTGATTGGGTGGAGTACATGAAGACCCGCGTCGACCCGTCCAAGATGCGGGCGCGTGACATAGTACCGGCTAACTACAAGACCAAAGGGAAGACTAAGGTCAAGACTAAGAAGGCTGAGAGCCAAGCTACCGACAGGCAGATGACCGACGAGGAGCTGGAAGAGTCGCTGCTGTACATGTACGAGACCATCACCACCAACGGACACAACAAGATAGACCCCGGCGCTGATAACTTCCCCGGTCGTAGTGGCGTCGCTACTAAGTACAACCACGAGCGGATCATCCACGTCAAGGGAGCCGCTAACTGGCTGGAGATACACAAGGACGTGGGTAGAGGAGGCAGCATCTTCGACCTGATGATGGGCCACGTCGACCGGATGGCTGCTGACACGGCTGTGATGGAGGTTATGCCGCCCGCTGCGTTCGAGACAGCTATGGCGTGGGGCCGTAAGAAGGGGCTGCCCACGTACGGAGAGGAGCGGCTGGAGAATAGGTACAAGCTAGTGAGTGGACGGCTGGACACCGGCTCAATAGGGGCGGTAGCTCAGGTGATGGAGGGTGTGCGTAACGTCGTCACCTTCGGCAAGCTAGGCAGTGCCACGCTGATGGCCCTTGCTGACACAGCATTCGCCACTAAGACAGCCCAGCTGAACGGTATGTCCCCCGCTACGTTGATGGCCCGCCACATCAAGACTATGATGGGTGACTCTGATGATATGATACAGAGGGCGAGAGAGATAGGCATGACAGCAGACGCTGCCACCATGTCCTCCTCCAGTAACGCCCGTATGGGCGAACATGCGCTGGACGGGGCGACGGGTAAGATGGCACAGGGTGTGCTTAGGGCGTCCGGTCTGTCAGCGTGGACGCACACAGCCCGCGTCTCGTTCCAAGTGGAGCTTAACTTCCTGCTTGGGCGTAACTTCGGGAAGGCGTGGGACGACCTAGACTCCAACCTACAGACAGCCATGAAGCGGTACGATATTGACGGGGCTAAGTGGGACACGTTCAGGAATGCGGGCAAGAGGGAGGATGGTCTGATCGACCTGACGCCTATGGCAGCCCGCGACTTCCACCGTATGATCATGTCCGAGACAGACTTCGCCGTGCCTACACCGGACGCTAAAGCAAGGGCGTGGACGACAGGCGGCAAGGGTAGGGACACTGTGGAGGGGCAGATGTGGCGTTCCTTTATGAACCTGAAAGCATTCCCCCTCACCATCATGACCTCACACTGGCAGCGTATGATGAACGATAAGTTCATGACAGGCATGGACAAGGCCCAGTACGGCGCTCAGCTCTTCGCCCACACGGCGATACTGGGAGCGCTGGTGGTGTACTCTAAGGAGGTGCTGAACGGCAAGGAGCCGCGTCCTCTCGACGACGAGGAGGCTGTGCTGAAGCTGTTGGGTGAGGGTGTACTGGCAGGTGGTTCTCTAGGTCTGGTAGGCGACATGTTCGTTAGAGACCCGTTCGCGTACGGCAGCAAGGGGATGGGCGACCAGCTCATCAAGACCCCCACCACTGGCATCATGAACGATCTAACCGTACTGTCTGGGCGTAAGTTCCTGACAGACGAGAACTACTCCAGCAACAAGTATGCCATTGATGCGTTGAAGGCAGTCAGCCGGAACACGCCGGGGGTGTGGTATCTGAACCCACTCACCAAGAGCATAGGGTACGCGCTAGAGGAAGCAGTAGCACCGGACGAGGCTCGCGCTAGGAAGATGCGAGCAGAGCAGAGAGAGCAGAAGAACCACGGACGTGGGTTTAGATAACAACGGGGCCATTACGTAGGCATAGGACAATGGAAGCACAAGGAATCACAGACGTGAGCGGTACAACTACAGAGGAACTGGTAGCTAAGATCTACCACACCGACGGACGAGTCAGTGCTATCGAATCTAAGATTGATACACTAGCCTCCGGCCAGCTGCGAATAGAGAACGCGCTACTCAACAAACCCCCCGCGTGGAACAACACCACTATCATGGGGCTGGTGATTGGGGTGGGAGCTTTCCTCGTAGGCATCACAGGGTACGTCGACCTACAGCTGTCGCCTGTTAAGGAGATACTGGTACACGACGCTGAGTGGAAGGTGGACAAGGACGAGTTCCAGAGAGCTACACACTACCGCTACGGTGAGATGGACGCCTACGTGAGGAACGACAACGAAAGGTTCAGGCACCACGACGATCAGTTTCACAGCTTAGACGGTAGGGTTAGGTCGTTAGAGCAGAGCAACGCCGCTGGGCAGCAGATACTAAAGGAGCGTGGGGAGTTGATAGACAGAGATCGAGAAGACATCACACTACTACAACGGGAATTACTTTCCCATATCAAGGAGAACGACTATGAGTGATTTAAGTTTAGGTGGGGCAAAGAACACATCACACTGGGGGATACCTTCCCCTCTGTATAACTTCGAGACCAATCAGTACGAGACGCATGGGATGGTGTGGTTCGGGGACGAGCCGCCGACTGAGTACGAGTTGTCACTACTCGACACTACGTTCAACGGTGCAGCGCCTGATGAGCGGAGTCTGGTCGGTAGACTTGACCCTGAGTGGACGACCTTCCGCGACGAATACGGCAGAGAGTACCCGTACAAGCAGACTATCGTACTATGATAGGCGTCCTCGACCTGATAGCTAGTGTCTTTAAGCCAGCTGCTGAACTGATTGACAACCTACACACCAGCACTGACGAGAAGAACCAGCACAAGGAGAGGCTGCTGAGCGTACAGGCAGCGGCCATGCAGACCGTGTTCGACTACGAGCGGGCTTCCCTTGAGGGGCAGCAGAAGATCGTCTCCGCTGAGGCTCAGTCGGAACACTGGATCGTCGCCGCGTGGCGGCCTGTCACCATGCTCACGTTCTTAGGGCTGGCAGTGGGGGATACCTTCGGGCTGTTCGCTACGCCGCTGCGGGACGAGGCATGGATGCTGCTACAGCTGGGGATAGGTGGGTATGTAGTGGGTAGGAGTGGGGAGAAGATCGTGAAGGA